>JAFGVF010000323.1 GCA_016938155.1 Candidatus Cloacimonadota bacterium | reverse complement strand
CGCCTTTAAGGGCAAAGAATAATGTATTGGATTTTATCTTTCTCGAATCAGTAGAAACATGTTTGAAGACATAGTTTTCGTCATTTCTGAAATCTGCTTCCAATAACTTCTTAACCATCACCAAATCAATAAACACAGAAAGCATCCCGCATTGACAGTCATTCTCATGATAATTCAAAGCAACTTCTTTGTCACTGAAGGGGTGCCGGATTCCTCCAATCTCTTGATAATCTTCATGTCCTTTACCAGCAATAAGGACAATATCATCTTTCTGAGCAAGTTTTATTGCAGTCTCAATAGCAAGCTTTCTATCTCTGATAATCCAGAAATTTTCGTCTATTGATGTAGTTCCGATAATATCATCTATAATGGCATTGGGATTTTCATAACGAGGGTTATCATTGGTAATAATGACTAAGTCTGATTTTGATAATGCATTATCCAACATTTCCGGTCTTTTCCCTTTATCCCTGTCTCCTCCGGCTCCGGAAATGGAAATGATTCTGCCTTTCGCAAACTCATTGATGTTCTCCAATACTTTTTTCAAGGCATCAGGAGTATGGGCGTAATCTATGAATACAATCACACCTTTAGAGGTGATAATCCTCTCTAAGCGACCGGGGACGAAATCCAGGTTGCTTAAATCAATAGCTTCACAAGCGACATCTGAAAGTAGCAGTTTAACAGCCACAAGTGCCATTGCAGCATTTCGAATATTATACCTGCCTGCCAAGTTTAGATTCATCGTAACGGACTTATCACTGAAAGAAACTTTGAAGCTTCCGGATTTGCTTTGCATTATTTCATCTGAAATGCAGAAATCGCAGTTAATGGTTCCGAGACTGTATTTTTCTCCTCTTACGAGTTGATATAATCTTTCTCCCCATTCGTCTTCAGTATTAATCAGTACTTTTCCGCCTTTGGAAGCCGTTGATTCAACAAAGAATCTCTTAGCATTGAAATAGTTCTCCATTGTCTGATAGAAATCCAGATGGTCGCGAGAAAGGTTCGTGAAGCAGACAACATCAAATTCCAGGCCACAAACCCGCATCAAAGAAACGGCATGGGCTGATACTTCCATTACAACAACTTCCACTTTTTCGCTTATCATTTTAAGAAAGATATTGTTTAAATCAAGGATATCCGGAGTTGTTAATTTTGTCGGGAAGAACTCATCGTCAATATAGAATCCTAAAGTTCCGATTATCCCGTATTTTATCTTTAGTTGCTTAAAAATGTTACCGATAATGAAAGAAGTCGTGGTTTTTCCATTAGTACCGGTAATTCCGATTAATTTCAGTTTGGAAGTCGGATTATCAGTAACTGCATTAATTATCAAAGCTGCAGCCTTACGGCTGTCAGTTACTTTGATTTGCGGTACTTCACATGAGATTAAATCCTCTGTGATTATTAATGAAGCACCGTTTTTTACTGCCGTCCCGACAAAGAAATGTCCGTCTGTAACGAATCCCTTAATAGCGACAAAAACATCACCCTGGACTACCTTTCTTGAGTCTGTTTTAACTGTTCCCGTTATTATTTCATCACCTTGAATCAGGTTTTTCGACTGGAACACATCATTTTCTTTTAAAATATTGATAATATCGACTATCTTAGTTGTACCTTGCATATTAATCCCGGTTTCATTTTTTCCCCCGGTTCAACGGATTGTTGGAATACTGTTCCAGTTCCATCTATCGAGAGTGTAAAGTTCATATTTTGAGCTGTTTTGACAGCCTTTCTTAAAGACATTCCCGTCAAATCAGGCATCTCTGGAGATATTTTTTCTTTTTCTTTGTCTTCCGTTTCAGAAGCCACATCAACTATCAGAATGACTTTCTGACCTGGTCCTATCCCGTTACCCGGTTCAGGAACCTGATCAACAACCACACCATCCTTGTTTAGAAGCTTCAATTCAGATTGAATGTTTTTCTCTTCCAAAATTCTCATTGCATTTTCGGGAGTCTGATGCTTCAAATTCGGAACCTGCTTGACTACAAGGTCTTTGAAAACCTTTTTCTCAGTCAGTTTATATCCCGGTAATGAGAGCATACCTCTCGCAATTTTATTTACGGAAACACCCGCTGAGAGTGCTCCGGTTCTATATCTGTAAGAAGCTTCATCATACATAACCATAATCATAAATTCCGGGTCGTCAGCAGGAAAGTATCCGCAAAACGATGCAAAATATTTATTC
Source organism: Candidatus Cloacimonadota bacterium (assembly GCA_016938155.1). GTDB lineage: Bacteria > Cloacimonadota > Cloacimonadia > Cloacimonadales > JAFGVF01 > Zophobacter. Next base: position 3,038 of record JAFGVF010000323.1, on the reverse strand, counting down.
ATATACTTTCGGGTAACCGGATCCACTTTCTCGGCTGTTCCGGTTTTGCCTGCAAGGTTCAAATACTCAAGATTTAATCGTGAACCCGTTCCATATTCCACTACTGCTTTCAATGCACTTTGTACATCTTTAGCGACTTCTTTTTTGAGTATCCTGTCACCCTCTCTGGGCATACCTTTCTTCACGATTCCCTTTTCGTCCCTGATTTCATTCACAATATATGGACGAAGCGGTTTTGCATCATTGGCGATGGTTACATAAGCGGACGCTATTTGTAGGGGGGTAACGCTAATCTCGTGTCCGAATGATAATGAATGCTTGGAGTATAGAGTCCATTTATCGATTGAGCGGATAATTCCGTTGGCTTCTTCTGCAAAATCAGTTCCTGTTTTTCTACCAAAACCGAAATCTCGAAGTGTGTTATACAACTTTAAATCATCAATCCTATCAGATACTCTACTGATTCCCGGATTAGAAGAGAAAGCAATTATATCCTTCAGAGAAAGGTCATGAAACGAGTGATCATCGTCATCTATAATTCTGGTTTTTTTATGTGTCCCGCTTCCGAAGGTCTCTTTTCGAACTCTACAATTGATTGTATCGTTTAGAGAGATTGTGTTGTATTGTAATGCAGCTGCTGCTGTAACCGGTTTCATTGTAGAACCCGGTTCATACAAAAAGCTGACGGCAAGATTAGGCATTGTCCTCAATTCATTGATGTTTCTGTCTTTATCATTACAATTTACACTACTCATAGCGTATATCTCACCGGTTTTTGTACTCATTACAATTCCAACAGCGTTCTTGGAGCTTGTTTTAGCTAATCCCTCTTCCAAAACGCCTTGAACTATTTCCTGGATATCCGAATCAATAGTCAAATAGATATCTTTTCCATTTACAGCCGGTTCTTCTTTCAAGCCTTTATAGGGAATACTCTCTTTGGAATTAGCAGCATACATCATGTCACGCCAACCATGTTTTCCCCGCAAAACCTCATCAAAGCTTTTCTCCAATCCGCAAATACCTTTCAAGTCATAAAGCATGTTTTCTCGATTGGATGTATTTGCCAAATTATCGACATCTCCCATAGCTGCCCCGATAAGTCGTGAGGCAAGCGAACCCTTTTGGTACACTCTTTGAAAAGCACGGAAATTTATAATATGAAATCTATATCTTTTCTTACTAAATTCCGAGCGGATTGCCTGAATTGATGATTCATTTATGGAATCATCAATTAAAACACATCTCGCTAATGGATTAGATGCTAATTTCCTTAAAACCTCGTCCTTGCTTAGTGTCGAATTAATTGAGATAATATCAGCAACATCATTAATCACATCGGAATCTTTAATTTTCACGGTTTCAGTGGAATGATGTTTAGCATATTCCTTAATCGCTGTTCGGTCAATATCGAGGGAATAAAGGCGTTGAGTACTAACAAGCAATTCACCGTTTCGGTCAAATATAGAACCGCGAAGAGGCTGGATAATCTCGCGTACAGGCACATATTGCTTGTCTGCGATTGAAGAGAAGTTCATGACATCCACAACTTGTATCATGAACAAACTTACAATCCAGAAGCCTGCTAAAGCAAATACAACATAGAGTAGAACTCTGATTCTGGAATTATTCATCTTCTGTCAGCAGCTATTACATTGGTTGTGATAGTGCCCAGAAAATCTACCGCCCAGCCCTGTCTGGTTTCTTCCAAAAGCACATAATCGGTATTGTCGGTAAGAAACTCGCTCTTTTTCATGTGGAGTTCCTCTTCGGCAATTCTGGATATCCTTTCTCTGGAAGTAAGGTCATTGTTTTGCTTGGTAAGCGTTTCATTGTAGTTCCGGGCTGCACTTAAACTACTCCTTAAATTGGTATTCACGGATGTACCACGAATTAGCCAGGAGGCAAATATAAAATGTAATACAAATGCAAAAAACAAAATAATGAAAACCGCATTAACTCGATTCATCATTCCCCCATCGTCTTTTGATTGCTACGCGAAGCTTTGCCGACCGTGATCTGCTGTTTTCCCTGATTTCCTGCTCACACGGAACAATCGGCTTCTTGGTTAATATCTTCAATCTGGATACCTTGTTACAGATACATTTTGGGAAAGAAGGTGGACACACACACTCTTTCTCCTCTTCTCGAAAAAATTCCTTAATGAGCTTGTCTTCGCCTCCATGGAAGCTGATTATTGCTATCACGCCACCGGGTTTCAGGATGTTTACGGCATCAACAAGAACCTGCTTTAATGCTCCCAATTCATCATTGATATGGATTCTCAAAGCCATGAAAACTCTTGCCTTGGTCTTGATTATAAACTTGGGATTTGCTTTTATGATATCATCTATTAATGTAGATAAATCTCCTGTCGTTTTAAAGGGTTTAACCTCTCTTCTCTCGCATATTTCCTGAGCTATTTTATAAGCTTGCTTTTCCTCGCCGTAATCCCTGATTATTTGCACTAAATCCTCTAATGGATAGGTATTTAGCACTACCTCTGCAGTTAATTCCTTGCTTTGGTCCATTCTCATGTCTAATGGGTAATCTTCCTGAAAACTGAATCCCCGCACCCCGGAATCAACATGCCGACTGCTTATCCCTAAATCGAGCAAAATTCCGTCTATAGATGCTACTTTCTCAAGTGCAAGACGGGTTCTGAGATTGGAAAAATTATCTTTAATAATGACTACCCTGTTTTTATAAGGTGCCAATCTCCTTGTTGCGTAGTCTATCGCTTCCTGATCCTGGTCAAAAGCATAGAGCTTAATGTCTGGATTTGCCTTTAAAATTGCCTCGCTGTGACCTCCCGAGCCTGCCGTCCCGTCAACATATATCCCACCGGATTTCAGTTGCAGTGCCTGGATGGCTTCGTCAAGGAGTACACTTGTATGATAGCTCATTTAGAACTCATCAAAATCTATTTCACTCAGACTGTTAAATATTTCGGCAAATCTCTTTTCACCGGCTTCCTCACCGTATATTGTAAAGTATTCACCTTCCCCAAAGAAATGTACTTTATTACCTGTAATATT
>JAFGVF010000322.1 GCA_016938155.1 Candidatus Cloacimonadota bacterium | reverse complement strand
GTCAGAAAGCAGAAAAAGCTGTTGTTGATTGCGGATACTGGATGCTCTACAGATACAATCCTCTTCTGAAAGCTGAAGGAAAGAATCCTTTTATTCTGGATTCCAAAGAACCTACAGCCGATCCGCTTGAATTTATTGATAGTGAGAAGAGATACTCATCATTGAAGAGTACTTTCCCTGAGAAGTATGAGAAATATCATGCAGAATTGAAATCATTCCTGCTTAATCGTTATCAGCAGTATAAGAAAATGGCTGAATAAGAGCAGAGATAAATTGAAAAAGGGAAAGGTGCAAGCCTTTCCCTTTTCTATTATAATTAAATCACTTATCAGATACCCTTCATAACGAGTGTATCCCATGGTTTTTTGAGATAATAATGCAGAATGTGTCTTTCCTTATTCTGTAGGTTATCAGGGACGAGATGGGCGAAATCTTCCAGAACGAGGAATTTCCTGAAGGGGATACCTGTCAGCTCTGAAACCTCTTGAACTATTGAGATACCTGTATCAACAACTTCTGTATCGGTAAATTGCATTAAATTGGAATTGCAGATAAACTCCGTAACTTTTAATCCTGATGTTTTCTGGAGCATATCCATCATTACTAAAATATCGTTGGGGTTGGAAGTAAAAGGTCTGTTAGTATTGATAACCAGTTGGAGTTCGTATCCCCGTAAGTTAATGTCATTGTGGAATCTACCCAGAGTTCGACAACCCATGGGGTCACCTCCCACATCAAGTATGACATTCTTCGATTTGTCTTGAATAGCTCCTCTTATTCTGGGTGAAATCATCGGGAGGTCAGCGTGTTTGAACTGACCATCGGGAGCAATAACGGTTATGCCTTGCAGTTCAAACTCTTCTCTTACATCCCGACTGCGGAAATAGGGATTAACGACATCCATATCTGCGAGAACAACATTATTGTGATTTTTATTGAGCTCCTGGGCTAAATTTACAGAGTATTCACTCTTACCGCTGCCAAAAGCTCCGATTACAATAATCAGTTTATTTTCCATGTTTTATCCTTATGCTTTTCTTAAAATAGTAATTGGAAAAATTGCAGAAGCTCAAAATGATTTTGAAAAAACCTGTCAGCCTCTCTTTTCATTGCTTCATGTTCTTTTTCTGCCCACTTGTCGTGAATACCGATTGTGAACATCTCGGCATTATTACCGGCTCTGATTCCTGCAATTGTATCCTCGATAACTATAATCTCTGATGGATCGATACCCAAGCCGGTTGAGGCAGCAATATATATATCTGGATAGGGTTTCCCTTTTATTCCCGAACAACCGGTTTGAATGAAGCTGAAATAGGAGTAAATCTGATTCCTTTTGAGAACTGCTTCGGCTAACTCGAGTGAGTTGCTTGTTCCAATAGCGAGAGGGATGTTTTTCCTCTTTAGAAATTCCAGAACTTCCACGGCACCGGGTTTTAATGCGATGCTGCAGCAGTAATGACTATAAACTGAATCTGTCCATTCCTGCATGATTTCTTCGATTGATTCAGGTAGATTGAATCTCTCTTTGAAATATGCAGCCATTCCGGTATAGCTGTTACCCTGGGGTATTGAATCGAATAATCCTATCGGGATTTCGATACCTCTTGAACCAAGAAATTTCTTGTCCACATCTTCCCAAATTCCCATTGAATCGATTAGCGTTCCGTCTAAATCAAAAATTACTGCTGTCATATAAACTCCCGACAAACAAAAACGGGAAATAGAGACAAATCGTCAATCACAAAGTTAAGAAAAGGTAAGTCATTTATATGAAAGAAATAAAATAAATTGAATTTTTTTTCTAAGGGTGTCCGAGATAACATTTTGCTTTATATTTCCTTGACAGATAGACAGTTATGAAAGTGTAACTGAAGGTCAAAACAGGGGAAATAAGTCCTTATCTATCTCATAAACGGTGAATTACGCAAATTATATATTGACAAATATTTCTTTATCTTGTTTTTTATTATCAGCCTTTCTGCTAAACACTTAAATTAAGAAGGAGGAAAAGATGAGTAGAGAAGGATTAGTTAAGAAAATTGCCGAAGAAGCTGGCGTAACCAAAAAAGTAGCAACCCTTGCATTGAATGCAGTTATTGGTGGCATTCAGGAAACTCTCAAAGCCGGCGACAAAGTTACACTCATCGGTTTTGGAACATTTTCAGTAAAGAAACGCCCTGCTCGCACAGGTGTTAACCCTCAAACCAAGAAGAAAATTAAGATTCCGGCAAAGAAAGTTCCAGTTTTCAAAGCCGGTGCAAAGCTCAAAGAAGCTGTTAAATAATTTCAATTTTACATGAAATAAGCAGGAGTTTTGCTCCTGCTTTTTTATTGCTATAAATCAACACTTAAAAATTCATTTCACTCAACGCCGTCATCATTGCTACACCAAAAACAGCGAAGAATAAACCATATAAAACTGCTGCTATTACCATTAATATTAGCTGAGCTTTTGCCCAATTTGATTTGTTTTTATTGACATTGGAATCAAATCCCCAAATCAGTAACATAGCAAAACCGATTAGAGGAATCCCCACCAGTATTAATGACCAAATCCACTCTCCAACTTTAATCGGTGGATCATTCCGTTCCTGAAGCTCATTACTTCGAAAGTCAGTTGATGATTCATTATCGTACATAATACCTCCTGATTATTTTTAATTAACTAACATCCGGCTGTAAACTGATGTCAATGGAAATCTTTTTTAGTGTTATTGTCCACTTTATTCCAAAGATTCGATCTAAATAGAACACTTTCTTTAACTTTCTTTGTAAAATTGCTGTCATTTTTTCTATTATGTCCTAATCAAACACACGGGAATCACTCGGGAATCACCCGGGACTCTCTCGGGAATCTCTCGGGCGAACCCCCGAGTTATTCACATTTTGTTCATAAGTTTTTCCCGATTTTTTCCTGAGTATTATTAAGGGAGATAATAGACTTGGAGAAATGTTTGTAAAAGACTCTTACCGGATAAGATTAAGAGGGAAAGAACAGCCTGATAAATAGGGAAGTAGCTATAGTTATGCACCAGTTTAAGATACTTTAACCGTAAACTGAAAGTTAATATAGATTGTGTTGTCGTTTCTTGGGTAGAGTAATATTTACAGTTTTCATTGACTGGAAAACAGCAAAAAATAGAGTGTCATGATGTTATGAGTAAATTAAGAAAAAGAAATAGAGGTGATTATGACTCTGAGAGAACTTGCTGAAAAGCTTGAAGGTGAAGTACTGACCAATACACCAAATCTTGATGTAGAAGTACCTTGTGCTTTCAGTTCCGATTTAATTAGCGATATCCTAATGTGCACGAAAGAATCCACATTATTATTAACAGGATTGACAAATCCGCAGGTGATACGACTATCAGATATGATAGACCTTGTGGGTATAGTATTTGTTCGGGGTAAAAGGCCAACCGAAGAGTTAATTGAAATGGCTGAAGAACGGGAATTAGTTCTTATTTCAACCAACTTCACCATGTATAGATCAAGCGGAATCCTTTATCAGGAAGGACTACGCAGCTGTAAGATACAATAGCATTATGGCAGAATACATTAAAGTAAATCCGATGTATCAGGACAGGATTGAGGAAGTATTTCAAACGAATATAAATCCTGAGATAGTCCTTGAGTTTGAAATTCATGAAAATGACTTTGTGAATTCCGGAAAAGGCTCAGCAGAGTTAAAAGTAACCATAAAAAGATTGGGAGTCGATCCGGCAATAATGAGAAAAGTAGCTGTTGCAGCTTATGAAGCAGAGATTAATATCACTGCCCATTCCCGCGGTGGAGTGATGACAAGCAATATCTTCCCTGATTATGTCCATATAGTCTTTCAAGATAGAGGTCCGGGAATAGAAGATTTATCAAAAGCCATGACCCCCGGATTTTCAACAGCGACTGACTTGGTTCGGGAGATGGGTTTTGGTGCCGGACTCGGATTGCCAAACATTGAAAGGAATTCCGATATAATGAAGCTTGATTCTGCAAAGAATGAATCAACAAAGTTAGATGTAATAATATTCTTTCATTAAGCGAAGGTTAATATGACGATAAAAAGATACTATCACGGATTCGAGATAGTAAAAGACAACTGCACCGGTTGTACTTCCTGCGTGCGAGTGTGTCCAACTGAGGCGATGAGAGTCCGTGAGGGAAAAGTTGAAATAGATGCGACCAGATGCATAGACTGCGGTAATTGCGTTTCCGTCTGTAAATATAAGGCACTGGTACCACACCCTGATCCCCTTGAGAAAATAAGGAAGTTTCCTTACAGTGCTGCGATTGTAACTTCTGCATTTGCAGGGCAGTTTTCGGAAAATATATCCTACAAAGAAGTCTTGGCAGCAGTAAAAAAACTGGGGTTCAATCTTGTAATAGAAGAAAGCATGATCACGGGTTTTATGGTACGATTGATACGGGAATATGTAAGAGAGAATAAGCATATAAGACCAATACTGTCAAGTAATTGCCCTGCGGTTGTCCGATTAATACAGGTTCGTTTTCCTTCTTTGCTTCCCAATTTATTGTTAATGGAATCACCAATGGGAATCCTTGCTCAGTATTATCGACAGAAAATTGCTGATGAACAGAAATTAGAACCTGAAGAGATAGGGATTTTCAACATCATCCCCTGTATAGCAGAACTGACTGCTACTCATGCTCCCGAAGGAGCACGGCAGAAATTGTATGATGGTGCTTTTTCAATCAAAGTAATCTATAACGAAGTTAAGCAAATTCTGAATTCCGGTGAGAAACTTGATACAGATTTCGAATCCTACGATGCCGGTTTAGCCTGGACTCTATCAGGCGTAGAAGCTGACCTTGTGGATTGTGACGACATCAGAACTCTGTCTGTCAACGGGATTGAGAATGTTAAAGATGTTCTTTCCAAAGTAGAAGACCATTACCTTGACCAATACGATTATATAGTTGTAAGAAATTGCAAAAATGGCTGTGTCGGTGGAGTTTTGAATGTGGAGAATCCATTCGTGGCAATGAGTAGGATAAAAAAACTCACTAAAGAAGCCCGGAAGGTGGAGTTTGACGACAGTGAGATTTCTGAAATGAATCGACAGGATGCTTTTAAGGTAGATCCGATTCTTCCACGGTCTATGATGAAATTGGACCCCGATATAAAAATAGCCCTCACTAAGATGAAAAAGTTGAATGAAATCCTGACTCAGTTACCTGGATTAAACTGCTCGGCTTGCGGTTCACCAAATTGCTACAGTCTTGCTGAAGATATTGTGCAGGGAAGAGCAGCCTTGGACGATTGCATCATATTATTGAAACAAACTAAAGAAGAGGAGAAATAATGGCACTTAGTGTACAAACCCTAATAGAAAAAATAGAGATTACGAATTTAACCCCCGACTTAGATACAAGTAAAACAGTTATTGAGAATGGTTATGTTTCCGATTTATTGTCTGATGTTATGGGTTCAGCCCAGGAAAATCAGATTTGGATAACTATCATGCGACACTTAAACACAATTGCTGTGGCTTCTATGACCGGAATTCCGGTTATCATATTCGCAAAAGATATTATTCCTGAACAAAGTGTTATCAATAAAGCCAGAGAAGAAGGCATTATTCTACTCACAAGCCCACTTACCGTCTTTGAATTAGCGGGTAAAATCTATTCTCTTCTAAAGGTTTGATGCGATTATATAAAGCAGATTTGCATATCCATACAGTTTTGTCTCCTTGCGGAGATTTAGAGATGTCTCCTTCTGCCGTAATCAAAAAAGCAATCGAGGCTGGCTTGGAAATCATAGCGATAACCGACCATAATTCTACGAAAAACTGTTCCGCTTATATCAAAAAAGGTGAACAAGCGGGTATTGTGGTACTGCCCGGAGTCGAAATCCAGACTAGTGAAGAGATACATCTGATAGCTGTTTTTCCCAATCTATTGATTGCAGAAAAATTCGATAGATTAATCTATAATTCACTTCTCCCCATAGAAAATAATCCAGATTTCTTTGGCGATCAAGTGATAATTGATGCAGAGGAAAATATCCTTGGTATTGAAGAAAGAGCACTTATCAATTCTTCTCTCTGGAGCCTTGATGAAGCTGTCCGGGAAGTGCGAAATGCAGGAGGCGTCTGTTTCCCTGCCCATGTTGACGCATCATCATATAGTCTCCTTGGTCAATTGGGATTTATTCCACCTGATTTACAGTTTAAGACATTGGGAATTACTGCGAAATGTAAAATTGACAGACTGATGGCTCAATATCCCTTTGTTAAAGAATATCAGCTTATCCGTAATTCCGATTCTCATTATATCGAACAAATAGGAACCGGCTATAGCAATTTATACCTTGAGAAACCGACATTTGAAGAGATAGCATCTGCAATAAATAATACTGATGGGAGATTTATTAAACCGGCAGAGCTTTCATAGAAATTACTTATAATTCCGCAATTACAGAGCAGAGTTAAAAAATAATTAACGCAAAATGCTGTTAATTATTGACAGCTTTCTGATAATTAGTATAATTGACAAACGAAGATTACAAACTTTGAATAATTACAGGTGATTGGTAATGAAACTAATACGCAATGTTTACTTACCCAAGAGTAACAAGAAATTGAAACCGTACAATGTGCTATTCAGCGACAAAATCGTAAAAATCAGCGATGAAGTCATTGAAGATGAGCAGATCGATGAGATTATCGATGCTGAAGGAATGTATTTACTTCCGGGTGCAATAGATGCTCAAGTGCATTATACAAGCCTGGAAGAGGGCGAAAGCTATTTCAATGAATTGGGGAGACTTGCTGTAAAAGGTGGATTTACATCTGTGATAGAGAATCCTGCTGCGGATTCAGAAGCTTTGTTGAATACCGAGCAATTCGATTCTGTAAAAAAGAAGATTGGCAAACCGATACTAAACTTTGGGATACTTTCTAAAATAGACTCTAAAGATGCCCCGTTTTATTTTGAAGATATGGAAGAACTTTGGGATAAAGGGACATTAGGTTTTCAAATTTATACTTTAACAGACTGCGAAGATATTGATTTTTTTAGCTATGAGGAAATAAATGATCTATTCTCTGATGTTCCTGATAAAGAAATGATGATTTCCATCAACGCTATTGATAATCAATTGATTGATAGAGTTTATGACAGCTTGCCTGAAGATGAATTAGCGGAAAATCAAATCAGTGCCTTAACTAAAATTGTCAGACGGTCTCTGGATAATCCCATTCACTTCACTTATGCAAATACTTTTAAATCAATAAACTACTTGATATCAGCTCAGAAGAGATTTGATATAAGTTTCGACTTAAAACCGGAGTATTTCTTACATCTTCATAATCAGAAGCTTGTCGAGCTTATCTTTGCCAGAACTTACCAGAAGCGTAATGAAGAGCGGAATAATCTGAAGGATATGTTTAAATTCTGTAGAGCATCAATTCTTGCAACACATAGCGGTTATAAAGACAGAAATCTGATAGATAATTCCGATATGCCGTTTGGCACACCTAATGACTATCCTCATCATATTCCTTTTCTTTATACTCGGTTTTACAGTAACCCTAAGGCTCAGATCAGTCAGTTTATAAATCTGATTTCTGAGAATGCAGCGAGGGCAATGAAAATCTACCCTCGTAAGGGTAGTATTGAAGAAGGAGCAGATGCTGATTTTATGCTTTTAGACCCTAATTATACTTATACTGTTGATGATAAAGACTCAAATTATAACCAATTTGAAATGAAATGCCGAGTTTATAAGACTTATGTGATGGGGGAGATTGCCTTTGACCATAAGGACGGCATTTCTAAAAACAAGAACGGTAGGTTTATTGAGAGGAATATTTTATAGAGCATTGTTAGAAATAGCACCTTTATACT
>JAFGVF010000321.1 GCA_016938155.1 Candidatus Cloacimonadota bacterium | reverse complement strand
TGTTGAGGAAAGCGATCTTGACCACTCTCCGACACCATTCCAAAAGGCAGTTGCTCGTGGTTGAATCAGGAATCCGAGTGCCTTATAATACGGAGCAAACATGTTATAGGCGAAATGGGTTGTCCATGGTTTGAATGGTCTTTCAGCGGCGAAGACAATGTTAAACTGCTTAACAGTCTGTACCTTACCAACAACCAACAATAACCAGGCAAGTGGAACTATAAATACACCCATTGTTACAAGCATCACCAGGTTACCGTTCCAGTTCCCATGGATAGCATCACTGCCCAGAGTTATATTATATCCTGTCCAGCTCAGCCATTCAGGTTTGATGATGTAATCTCCAACGATACGGGACAATGGCATAGTTATCAGATTCGGGAACATAGATATTCCCATGATTGCCATCATAAAGACAACTTGTGGGATAAGCAACCAAATAGGAGCTTCTTTCACATCTTTAAACATCGGTTTAGCTTGTCCGAGAAACACAGTATGAATCAATCTATACAGGTATAAGAAAGCAACTGCACTCGAAAAGAAGGCTAATCCTGCCTGCAGATAGTGACCTTTTTCCATCAGGGAGGTATAAACCAGCCATTTCCCGCCAAATCCACTCAACGGTGGAACGCCGGAAACAGCGATAATTCCTAACAATACACTGATAAAGGAGATCGGCATCTTCTTGATTAATCCGCCCATCTCATACATCCATCTGGTCTTGGTTCGGAAAATTACACCTGCAACTGCCATCAGGATTAGAGCTTTAAAGAAGAAATGGTTGATTGTCATATATAAGGCGGAAACCCAGCCAAGGTGACTCATCAATGAGAAACTGAGAACGATATACCCCAATTGACTCATACTGGAGTAAGCCAGAAGTTTCTTTACATCCTCTTGGAACACAGCCATCAGAGCACCGAAGAAAGCGGTCAGCACGCCTAACCAACCCAGCCCTTCTGTTAAGAAGTAATTCGAGGTAAACACAGAACGAGCCATAATCAGGACGAGCAACAATCCAAAAACACCTGCTTTAGAAAGAACAGATGACAGTATTGCCGTGAACTCATCTTCCGCTTCTGTGTAAGCATCAGGTAACCAAACATGAACTCCTAAAGCTCCCAGTTTTATCAGGAAACCTAAAGCAAGAAGTATTGCCGGAAGAATCCCGATATTCATCCATGGGCTTTGTGCATAAAGGGGTATTCCTTCCACAAAACCGGGAAGCAGATTCAATCCTGTAAGAAGCAGATATGCTCCTCCCAGTGAGAATAATATGTATGTCAGGGCAGGCTTAAACGAAAATTTCCCGCGTGTTATCAAGAAATAAGAGGATAGAGTCATTAATTCCCAGCTGAAGAAGAATACTAAGGTTGAGCTTGCAACCAGGATATTACCCAGAGATATTATCATCATTACAAGGAGAGGGAATAATCCTTTCTGTGCTCCTTCATAATGCATAAATCCGAATAGCTGGATCAGCGACCCGATGATAAGGATACCACCAAATACTAATCCTATTCCCGATAGATAGGGTAATAAGAAAAACCAACTCCATGCTCCGAGAACAGCTATTGCTATAAATCCTTTTATCTTAACAGAAAGGGTATCGATTGCAGAAAAGACCAGCAATCCGATAATCGGCAGAAATATCGACATGTCCAGTCGATAAAAGTCGGAGGCATTCTGGAAAGAAAGAACGACTAAAGTAATTCCAACTACTGTAATCGGGATAATTCGCGAAAGCATATCTTTTGGAAAAATACTTACTGTTTCGTCTTTTCTGATTGCGTATCCAAGCCACTTAAACATGTAACCTGCTTCCAGCAATGATCCGATAAGGATAGTAGCTAAAGGTAACCAGGCACTATTCTCAGCCAGTATCTTGACGATTTCCCACTTTGCAAGAAAGGATGGGAAAGGAGGGAATCCCGTCAGGGCAACAATGAATATACTGAAAAGTATTACCAGCAACGGGTACTTTCTTAAGGAGCCCCATTCGCTTATCTTATCTGAACCGGTAATACCGGAGAGCCAGAACAAGCCTGCTTTCGCAAAGAAATTAGTAATAAACAATCCAGCTGCAAAGTAGGTGATGTAAATCTCTTGAATTCCGAATCTTGCCAAGCCTCCCATCACGAAGATGATTAAGCCTGTTTGAGCAGTTGAAGAATAACCCAGTAGGCGTCTCGAACTTTGCTGTCGTAATCCTGTCAGATTTGATAAAAGGAAACTGAACAATCCTGCTCCGGCCATAAGCGTAACTACAACTTCAGGTAAAGCAGGGATAAGTTTGTACAACAGGTAAAGCAAAGCACCGGTATTGATCGTTGAAACTATAGCACCAATTCCGCTATGAGCCGATTCATACACATCAAGTGCCCAGCCATTAGCAGGGAAGGGCTTAAGTTCAATGAAAACTGCCATAGCTAATAGAAACACTGCAACCTTATAGCCTGCTGTTAAAGGAATGTCCATACTAATCCAGGCATCCAGATTTAAAGTTCCCGTGTACTTGTAAGTAAATATTATGCCTATCAACAAGAGAATGCTTGCTACTCCGCCAGCCATCATATATTTGAATCCGGCAGAAAGAGAACCTTTGGTGGGTTTGATGCCAATCATAGCATAAGTAGCGATAGACAGTATTTCCAGGAATACAAAGGTATTAAAGATATCTCTGGTCATCACAAGCCCGTTTGCTCCTAATAAAATAAGAAGTAGTAAGGCAACAGGTTGATATGACCCCTTAGAAAGACGGTTAGTGAAGAATATAGCACTGAATATTCCCATCATATTGATAAGAGTTATCAGCACTGTTTCTTTTAATCCAAATCCTAAGACTATGGAGATGGGACCAGCAAATCCGGCTGTGAATACCTGTGCATCCTGAACCTGTCCGGTAATTAATTCCCAAATGTGGAAAGCACCGGCTCCGGTTGCAATTACAGTTGTCAGATAAAACAAAGTTAAGCTGACTTTGCGATTTACTTTATCGGTTAAGGCTACCATAAAGGCAGCTGCCAAAAACATGGCGATTATATAAATAGGATTTACCATTTCTGATCTCCAAAATCATCAATATTTAAGCTTTTGCCTGAATTATTCAAACGAATGACATAGGCAAGCATCAAAGCAGTTACGGCTAAACCGATAACGATAGCCGTGAGCACAAGGGCAGAGGGGATAGGATCAACAACTTTACCGACAGCCTCTACACCTGCCATAGCTCCTTGAGAACTACTTACTGCCCTGTCAATAATCGGAGCTGTTTTCCCTTTCACATAGCCAAGAGCTACGATTACAAGATTTATACCGGTATCAACAATAGCAAAGCCTATTACTATTCTAATCAAGTGTTTCCGTGAGAGCATAGCCCATATTCCGATTAACATCAGAAGAAAGCCTGTTATTAGAACTATCATTCGTGACCTCCTTCATCTCGCATAGAATCAAGCAAGCTGGACATTTCAGCTCCTACTTTGATTCCGATAAGACTGTATATAATCGGAACGGCTCCTGCAGAAAACAGTTTTCCCCATTCACCCAAGCCCAGCCAGCGTGGGTCAAGAAAATGATTGAAACCAAGGATAGCCAATCCTGCCAAACCGATCAACACATAGGTAAATCCTGAGATTGATTCGGAAATATGGATTAGTAAATGGGAGAATTTAAAGTTTTCATAAGCAAGTATCAACAGTAGGAAGGCCGAGGCAATTACTACACCTCCCTGAAATCCTCCACCGGGAGTTAAATGTCCGTGTACGAATATATAGACTCCCAATACTATGATCATAGGTGTTAGTATGCCAGAACCGGTTTTGAGTATCTCAGACCCGGGTCGCTTCTTCTGCTTTTCACTATCTTTTCTCTTTAAAAAGAATCCAACTCCCGCTGTTGCCAGAAAGAGGACGGTTACTTCTCCGAGCGTATCTAACCCTCTGAAAGTAACAACTATCGCCGTTACAGTATTAGGAATGTTGAGCTTCTCTGCCGACAGCTGGACATATTCACTTGAAATATTGTTTAATCCTTCTGAAGTAGTGAACTCAGTAATCAGGGGGACGGAAAGCCAGATTAATCCGGCGAGGACTAAAAAAGTCAGCAGATATTTAATCATCGTCTTTCTCTCCCTTACTTTTTATCTGTTTCAAGGCATAAAGGAACACAACAGTGGTAAGTCCGGATCCTATAGAAGCTTCAGTCATCGCAACATCCGGTGCACCCAGCACAAGAAAAACTATCGAAGCCATCAAACTGATTACTCCACTTGCAACAACCGCATTAACGAGTTTCTTTGCCCTAACGGCGTAGATTGCTGCAGATAAACTGATTATTGAGAGAAGTATGATTATAACTAAATTAAGCATTGCCTTCCTCCTCATTATCCTCTTTCAGATTATCTCGTATGGAACGATCAGTGAGTTTCACTCCGGTATTGTGAGCAGCTCTTGCCAGGGCATGAGAGCTGATAGGGTTTGTTAAAAGGATAAACAGGATCAGGATAATACAGCGTCCCAACCAATCCGGCATGGCAAGTCCAACGCCGAGAAGCGTCAGCATTGAGCCGAGAGTAGTCGCCTTTGTTCCTGCCTGCATACGGTTATAGACATCCGGCATCCTCAGTACCCCGAATGCACCTAAAAAGATGAATATGGAACCAAGTAGCGTAATTATTGAACCGATTAACTGCATTATAATCCCCCTTCCAGATATCTGGCTACAGCGATTACACCCAGAAAACTCAAGAGGGCATAAACGATGGCCACATCCAGATAGATTATTCTACCTGCTCCCAGGGCAATAAAGACGATTATGGAGATTCCCGAGATGGTCATGGCATCAAGAGCTACTACTCTATCTGCGGATGTCGGACCTTTCATGAATCTTACAAAAGCCATAGCTAATGCTGCAAGGACAAAGTAAAAGGCTAAATGGAATATCATCATGGCAATGTTACTCAAAGATCACCTCCAGATATTTCTCAAAAGTTGATACGATTGCCTCTGTGGTTGCCTGAATATCATCCGTCTGAATATCTATCCAGTGGATGTAAAAGTATTCTCCACGAGTTTCAACCGTCATGGTCCCGGGAGTTAAGGTGATGGAGTTTGCCAAAACTATGCGTCCTAATGAACATGTCAGCTTTGTCTTCACTTTCACGATTCCCGGATTAATCGGCAGTTTGGGAGACAACACTCTCCGGGTCACATCTATTGTACTCTTAACAAGCTCTCTTAAAAATATGAAGAGATATAGAATAGAGTATAATAGCGACTTCGGTTTCAGTTGGATACAACCAAGGGTGCTGACTTTTGGAGCAAAGAGAAGGGCTAAAACTACGGCAGTAATACTCCCGAAAATCAACTCATCTCCATCTGTACCCGCCAGTATCAGCCATAGGGCAAAAAGAATGATGAATAGCATCACTCCCGATTTTACTTGCTTCATCGGACCTCCGAAAAACGATTTTTTTATTTACGAAATTTTAACAACCTTTTTGCTATGCGTTAACATAATAGTTTAAATCGACTTATCAACAAGTAATAAATGTCAAGAATTTATTTGCCAGTTAGCAACTGTTTCGTGAAATCAAATAATACCATGATTGGCTAAATCTTTTTAAATTGCTGAGAGAGCTGAATAATAATCAAATACAAAAAATATGAAAAATCTGATGAAACATGTTAACCATGTTTATTATCAAGTATCATGAAACTCCCGTTTCTTTGCTTTTTTTCATTTTTCCCTCCATGCATCTCATTAACTCTCTATATAACCGATTATTAACCCTACTTTTTGTAATCGAACCCCAAACACTAAACCTCTCCCAATCTTTTTTTGGCTTTTTCCATTACTCCTTTTTCTATGCCCTACCATACTTCGTTATCGCTTAGTTGTCTCAGATTTTTTATTAATTTGTCGCAAACTTGTTCCTTCGTACCCCCGGCTTACACCCAGTTAAAAAAGGTGACCCAAAGGTGTTCCACTCGTGATCCACTCGTGACCCACTCGTGGAGGGGCACGATTTATTCACAAATGGTGGATAACTTTTTCTCCATTTATTCACATTTCATGTCTGGGAGCACTGTACTGGTACGATAGGTTCACTAAATGCTTGATTTTTATTAGAAATGCGTAAATGTATGGGAACAAAGAGAATAATAGCATCTTAAAGGCTTTCATTTTCCTCAGTTAAGCTGAATCGGAGTGTGATTAGTTTTTTGAGATATAAGTCTGACGATTATTGACTCATCCCGCTGAGGCAGAAGTAGGAATTCTTTTTATTGACAAAAACAGGTGGAAGAGGGAAATGCCTAATAATCAACCGCAACATAATGGAAGATTATGAGTTAGGTGAAGAGAAGTGTCCTCTATCAAATCTATTTTTCATTACAAGAGCAGGTCAAGTATTAGATAAATTATGGAGACTTATTGGTAATGACTAATTGTCAGTAAGCAGCTGTTGAAGCAAGAAAGACGGCGGATAAATAATCGATTTGGTTGTATGTTTGGCAGCTACGGTGAAGCGGAGATAAGGAGAGATTAAATAATGAAGAACCTATTTAAAATAGCTTCACGAAATACGATAAAAGAACAGGGAAATGTGAAATGGATACGCTATAATCTTGATCAATGGTATGTGCTTGAAGACCTTAACCTGACTAACGATTATTTCGAGGAGATATTCGGTGTTTATATTATCTGGAGATTCACCTGGACAGGCAAATCGGAAACAATCAGGGTCGGAAAAGGGATGATAAAATACAAGTTGTTTGAACTAAAGAATAATTCCCGAATTATGAAGTACGGAAAGCCGGCTAATCCTCTTTATGTTACTTGGGCAGAAGCAGAACAGGATGCTGCGGAAGGTATTGAGAAATATCTCGGTTTAACCCTGAATCCGGTAGTGAATGTGCCATATTCCAAAGACATAGAGATGATTAAAGTCAATTTACCGGATATATTTTAAAGGAATCCAAATCCCTATTTAAACTATCTCGTTGAGGAAAATTAACCCGATTCAAGGGTGCTTTGTTTGATTACTATCTCTTCTCTAAATTGTACTTCTTGATAACCCGGTCGATACGGGGACGGCTGGTTTGCAAGAGTTTAGCAGTTTGTGACTTATTCCAGCCGGTTTCATTCAGTGTTTTCTCAATCAGTTTTGCTTCAAAATCCGCCAGAGCATTATCGAGAGTATCAATATGAGTATAATCTGCAGAAATCACAGCGGGGGAGTGCTGTTCCTGAATCAACTCCTTACCCTGTAAAATACCGGCAGTAACGGGATAATTCTCGGGAGCATGAACAAATGCCTTCTCAATAAGATTCCTAAGTTCACGCACATTATTGCGGACATAATCAAGAGAAATCAGATAGTCAACTGCACTTTGCGAGAAGCCGTTATCGGGTTTATTGTAATGTCTTGCAAAGGAGCTTAGGAAGTATTCTGCGAGAGGAGGGATATCCTCTTTATGCTCTCTGAGCGGTGGTAGATTGACATTGAATACATTGAGACGGTAGAAAAGGTCATTACGGAACTTCTTGTCCGCAACATCCCGACTGAGGTCACGATTTGTCGCAGAAATGACTCTCACATCAATCTTAACAGTCTTTTCGCTACCCAGGGGAGTGATTTCGCTGTTTTCGATTGCTCTGAGGAGTTTTGCCTGAAGCATGAGGGGCAGTTCTCCTATCTCATCTAGAAACAGGGTTCCTTTTTGAGACAGTTCGAACATACCTTTACGGGAAGTCATGGCACCAGTAAAAGCACCCTTTTCATAACCGAACAGTTCACTTTCCGCCAGATGTTCCGGGATTGCGGCACAATTTATAGAGACGAAGGGACCCTTTGCCCTGAGGCTGAGATTATGAAGAGCTTTGGCTGTAACTTCTTTTCCTGTACCGGATTCTCCTGAAATCAGAACCGGTGCATCAGCTTTTGCTGCGGTAATAATGGTACTATAAAGCTTTAACATAACCTTCGAATTACCGATAAAACTGCTCTTTTCCCGCATAATCGTTCTTGAATCAAGCTCGTGTCGAGAGACAATTGTGCGAAGTAAAGGGAGCAAAATTTCACCTATTTTCATGACGCGTTGTTCGTCTGCTTCCGTAAAAACACCCTTGGCGATGTTTCGTCTGTCCAGATAAAGAGCACCAATAATGCTGCTTGAAAGGAAGAGGGGTACGGTGATTACTGAAAGAAATGACTTTCCCAAGATGCTTTCATTTGTCCTGAATCTATCGGTATCGACAGCATTTCTGATTAAGATAGACTTCTTTGCCTTAACGGCTTCGCGGATAATCCCTGTGCTGAAATCAAGGTCTGTTTCGGCAAGTTCAGTATTGACAATACTTGCTTCAATAATGTCCTCATCGCGATTGTATGTAACAATACGGCAATTATCTGCATTTGAGGCAATAGTAAGATGATTAAGCAGCTCCATGTTTGCTGACTCGGGATTCATCAGTTTCACGAGGGAGCGGATGAGCAGTTCAGTGTCCAGGTGATAGTTGTTTTGCTCAGCCAGTTCCAGTTCACTGATTGCATTAAGCCAGAGAGGGCTTGGTGATTCCTTCTGGAAATCATTCAACAGCTTCAGAGCTTGCATTTTATGGAAAACACTTCCGGTTAATTGATAAATACACCGATTATACTCCATTTGAAATGATTGTGACTCCGTTGTAGTAAGCTGTTCCATGATATTTAGTAAGGCACGCTGCCGAAGCTCCACATCCTCCTTCATATCGAATGCAGTACGGGCAAAAGTGAGACTTGCTTCATAGATTACATCCTCAATCTCCTCTTTTTTACCGGCTTCAATCAGTTCACCTGAGAGCTTCAGAGCTGCCTCGTATGCTCCTTTTCTCTGCAGGATAGAAGCTTTTAGGGTAGAATAGAAGAGCTTTTTGGAAGTCAAATCATGCTCTTCCGTCATTGCTATAGCTTTATCAAGAAATGTTTCTGCAACCTCGAAGTGATTCAATTTGAAGTAAACCGTTGCCTGATTGAAATAACCCTGGAGCAATCCTAAAATATTGTTCTGCTTTTTATCTACATCAATCTGCTTATGATAGAATTCCAGTGCTTTGTTATAGTCACCCTTGGCATTATATGAGTTGGCGATATTGGAGTATCCGATAGAAAGACCCGGGAGGTTGTTTATGGCAGATTCCATTTCGATCTTCTTCTCAAAATAGGCAATTGCCTTATCATGATTACTCTGGAGATTTGCCACAATCCCGAGAGATGAATAGCAAACTGCTTCATTGGAACTCAGTTTATTATCAATTGCGACGGTAAGAGCTTTTAGATAGTACTCCTCGGAAGAATTCAGCTTACCTATACATCGCTCGCATAATCCCAGATTGGTGAGGCTACCGGCTAATCCCTTAGGGTCATTCAGCTGTTCGTAAAGCTTAACCTGCTCTATCAGAATTTGCTTAGCTTCCTTGTATTCTCTCCCTTCGAGATAGGCATTTGCCAACATCCCTGTTGCTCTTACTTTCTGAGTCATGAGGTTGTGTTCTTCTGCAAAAAGTATCATTTTCTTACACAATTCCTGAGATTTATCAATCTCATTTATACGCAGATAAAACCATGCCAAATCATCATTAGCATCAAGTATGGCAATGGGATTATTAAGCATTATTGCCAAGGAAACAGCAGATGAAAATGGCTCTTCTGCAAGGGTAATATCTCCGGCACTTAGATATATGTTACCTAAACGAGAGTAGTACTTAAGGAGCTGCTCTGTGGGCTGTTCTTTAAAGATGGCAATGATTGTGTTGAGAGCGGGAATGGAATTATCTCTGTTCAGCAGTATTTCCAATTCCCGGATAGCCTGCGTTGTTTTACCCTTTTTATGGAGTTCGAGAAACTCGGT
>JAFGVF010000320.1 GCA_016938155.1 Candidatus Cloacimonadota bacterium | reverse complement strand
AAGTGCTATGGGTGTCCCTGTTCAAATTATTGCTCCATTCAATTATATTTATGATTCACAAGCACCGTTTGTTGTGAAAACAGAGATTGTTTCCGATAAGAAAATCGACATTTATTTTAATGAGGAACTATCTCAATCTGATGTAGAGCAATTATCTAACTTCATATTCACAGCTCCTGTGAACGATTCAGAAAACAGTTTGCTTTCCGTTGCTTACATTGAAAAGAATCAAGAAAAAGTTGCAGAAATTACCCTTGCAAAAAAATTAGTCTATACAATGGAACCCTATTTTGTAAAAGTTTCCAATGTCCGTGATTTAGCAGGTAATTATATCTTAAACACTCGGAATCTTGCAAGTTTTGTACTGGAAACTGATGAAATGAAAGTCTATCCGAATCCTGTTTATTTGGAAATGATTGAAGATGACCCTGTTGTTAATTTTGTTGCTTTACCTGAGGATAAAAAAGGGACTTTATACATCTATGATTTTGGTGGTGATTTAGTCTTTAAAACCTCTTTGGACAGACAAGCTCGTTATTTATGGAATCTAACCAATAATAACGGATTACGCGTATCATCCGGAATGTACTTCTATGTCGTCCGTATGGATTCATACCTTAGAAAAGGTAAAATTGCTATTATTAATTAGAAGAAAGTGAGGAGAGTATGATATCGTTAGAGTGGAAAGAACGATTAACTCATGATGTTGAAGATTTCTTCATTCATAAACTGCCAAAGGCAAAATATGATATAGAGATAATCTATAATGTTTACCCGATAAGAGTTAACAATTGTATCCCGAAGGAAGTTATTGTCTTTGTCGCTAAAGATTTGGCTGCAAAGCTTGATAAAAAAAGTACCGAGTATATTGATTTCTATGATATTCTATGGAATAAGAAAGGAGAGAACGGAAAACTGGTTCTTGTTTATCTCTTTGCCAGATTCATTAAAAAGAATCCGGAGTTTTTTCTTCCTCTCATAGAAGCCAAGTTAGAGAGTCAGGATTCCTCCATGGTAAGCCTTCTTTTAGAGAAGACAATTCTGGTGCTGATGAAAAAGAGTCCCGAGAAGTATCTTCCTTTAATCTTCAAGTGGCTAAAAAAGGATAACGCAGAATTACAGATGAATATCTTGAAGCTGTTATTGAAGTATTACAAGAATGAACCGGAGAATCTTCCGGCAATTCTGGATAAACTGAAATATCTTTGGTTATTGGGTTCTGATTCAGCTGTAAAAGGTGGAATATATTTCCTAAAACAGGTTGAACTTATCGATGATGAGCTATATGTATCCTTCTTTGTACAAAATCAGAAAACACATGACCCTGCCTTAGTTGAAGTTCTCTGTGGTTCTCTCATTAATTATCACTCTGAACTTGTCCCGATTGTTGATAATTGGACAAACAGCGGAAATGCGAGACTAAAAAAAGCTGCTCTTGCCGGACAGAAACATCTCAAGAGAAAGGGGAAGCAGTTACAGAATGGCTAATAACGACTTTATTACTTTAGAGGGAATGACTCGACTTCAGAAGAGAATTACTGAGTTGAATGAAGCTCGCCCTGCAATTATGCTGAGAGTACAGGAAGCTCGTGAGCAGGGTGACTTAAGCGAAAATGCCGAATATAAAGCCGCTAAAGATGAGCAAAGGATGCTGGATAATGAAATTGATTATCTCAAGCGTAGAAGTGCTGTTTTGAAGGTTCTGGACAGTTCCGTTATCCCCAAGGATAAAGTCCGTTTCGGAGCTTTTGTGAGAGTTATAGAACTCACTTCCAACAAAGAAACACTATACCGAATGGTTGGGGTTGACGAAGTTAATTTCCAGGAAGAAGGACATGATAAAATCTCTGTCGCTTCGCCCATAGGAGTTGCTCTTACAGGCAAGTGCATTGGAGAAATTGTTACGGTAAAAGCACCCAGAGGACACTGGGAGATGAAGATTCTTGAAATCTTCTAAATGATTTGTTTTTCAGTTAAGCTCCTTCGGGAGCTTTTTTTGTTTTCGCAATTTTTTTCGTTATCGAATAATCCCTCTAATTATCAAGCAATGCGGAAAATAACATCATTGCATCAATCATTTGCTTTGACAAAATTATGATATAGCTTGACAAACAGCAATATATAACCAATTGCTCGTCAAAATCACATTTGGAGGTTTAATATGAAGAAAATAATGATTGTTTTCTTGTTAATCTTGGCTGCTTTTTCACTTGTAGCTGAGCAAGGGCAGTATATCCGTAAGTCAGTTAGTTCAGTCGAATCAATCTGGATGAAACCGAATAGCGGTTATATGAATGACAAAGAGAGAGATTTCTTTGATATGATGTTTAAGTTCTATGTTGAAATCCCTCGTTTTGATTTCAATTCACTACCACCGTCAGTTATCGCAAAGTTTGTTGAAGAATCAAATAAAATTGATGCTATCAGTGCCGGAGCTCTTGCTTCTGTTATGGAAAGAACAGTAGCTCTTGAAATCAGCAAAATACTTAATGACCCCGAGATTCAGAAAGCCCGTGCCGACGGTTTTAAAGACGAAGCAGCTTATATGACTTTTGCTGCTACAAAGGGCAAAAGCCTTGGTCTT
>JAFGVF010000031.1 GCA_016938155.1 Candidatus Cloacimonadota bacterium | reverse complement strand
TTGACTGGGATAATATGGATAACAATGATTTCTTCCTTGCCTCTCAGTTTTGGGCTTCTGGTGATATGTATACCCGCAGAGCTGACCTTGTGGGATTTATTAATGGTATTCCACTTATTTTTATTGAGTTGAAAGCCAGCCATCGTAATCTTAAAAAAGCCTATGACGAGAATTTACGAGATTACAAATCAACCATCCCGCAGGTCTTCTGGTTCAATGGGTTGATTATTCTTTCCAATGGAAGTAAAAGCCGGGTCGGTACAATTTCTGCTGAATGGGAGCATTTCAGTGAATGGAAGAAGATTAATTCTGAGGGTGAACAGGGAATAGTTTCGCTGGAAACAGTTATCAAGGCTATATGCGATAAGGAGAGGTTTTTAGATATCCTGGAGAATTATACCCTTTTTAGGGATGAGAAAAACGGACCTATCAAGATTGTTGCAAAGAATCATCAGTATCTGGGAGTCGAAAAAACCATCAAAGCGTTTCATAAAATAAATGAGAACCAAGGTCGTCTGGGTGTCTTCTGGCACACGCAAGGTGCAGGAAAAACAGAATCAATGTTTTTCTTTTCTCAAAAAATTCTACGGAAGATTCCGGGTAATTGGACTTTTGTTATTGTAACAGACAGAAATGAGTTGGACGACCAGACATATAAAAGGTTTGTTCGTGCCGGAGTCATAAAAGGAAGACAAGAACGTGCGGAGACAAGCGAAGAGTTAAGACAATTACTTCGGGAAGACCATCGTTATGTATTTACAACTATCCAGAAGTTCAGGACTCAAAAAGGTATTACACATCCAGTGGTTTCAGAGAGGTCAAACATCATTGTTATGACGGATGAAGCCCATCGAACACAGTATGATATTTTTGCCATGAATATGCGAAATGCACTACCCAATGCCAGTTTTATCGGGTTTACGGGCACACCTTTAATAGCTGGCGAGGAGAAAACTAAGGAAGTATTCGGTGATTATGTCAGTGTATATAACTTCAGGCAGTCGGTTGATGATAAAGCAACAGTTCCCCTCTTCTATGAGAATAGAAAACCAAAAGTTCAACTTGTGAATTTGAGCCTGAATGAGGATATTCAGCGAATTTTAGAGGATGCAGAACTTGATGAAGCCGAACAGCGCAAATTTGAACGGGAGTTTTCCAAAGAATATCAGCTTATCACCAGAGAAGACAGACTTGAGGATATTACTCAGGATATCGTGCTTCACTTCATGAACCGAGGGTTCATGGGCAAGGCAATGGTAGTCTCAATTGATAAGGCTACAGCGGTAAGGATGTACGACAAGGTCAAAAAATATTGGGATAGATACGCTGATAAACTGCAAGAGGAATACAAGCGTGCGACAGATATCGTTAAAGAAGAAATAGGCAATAAACTAATCTACATGAAACGGACAGATATGGCTGTTGTTGTCTCTCCCTCACAAAATGAAGTGGAAGATTTAAGGGTGAAAGGTGCTGATATTGTTCCTCACCGTAGAAGAATGAATAACGAGGACCTTGATGAGAAATTCAAGGACCCGGATGACCCATTAAGGATTGTCTTTGTCTGTGCCATGTGGATGACAGGGTTTGATGTGCCCTCCTGCTCAACGATTTATCTTGATAAACCGATGAAGAACCACACTCTTATGCAAACTATCGCTCGAGTGAACCGTGTATTTGGAGAACATAAAGTTGCAGGGCTTATTGTGGACTATATCGGAGTGCTTCACAATTTGAATAAGGCATTGGCAATTTACGCAGCGCCAACAGAAGGTGGCGGTGTTGATACACCTATTATTGAAAAGCAAGAATTAATTGAAGCACTACGAAATGATATCAATGAAATAAATGAGCTGTGCGATGATTGGGGGATTTCTCTTACTGAAATCATCTCTGCAGAAGGATTAGAATGTCTCAGGCTTACAGATGATGCTGTTGAGTGCATTCTGGAAAATGATGAACGACAAGCACAGTTCAGAGAAAAGAATGCGATTATCCAGAAAACCTATAAAGCCATTTTACCGGATACGGCTGCCGGCGAATTCCAGCCAGTAATTAGATTGTTACAAATCCTTGATGAGAAGTTGCGTTCGATTTCGCCAGCGGTTGATATTTCCGATGTGCTTACAGAGGTATCTGAATTACTGGATAAATCGGTAAAAGTTGAGGTACAGCATGCTGCTGAGGAACCAGGCGAACATGAATATAAGGCAGGTAGAATACTTGATTTGAGTAAAATTAATCTTGATAAGCTACGAGAACAGTTCAATAAAGGTCGCAGGTGTATTCTTGCAGAACAATTGAGGAAAGCGATTGAGGTTCGATTGCGAGCAATGCTGATGCTCAATAAGTCTCGAATTGATTACATGGAAAAGTTTCAGCAATTGATTGATGAATACAATGCCGGTTCAATGAACGTTGGAGAATACTACAGACGATTACTGGAATTTGTCAAAGGTCTTGATGAAGAAGAAAAACGAGCCCTGTCTGAGAATTTGAATGAAGAAGAGCTGGCTATCTATGACTTGTTAGTGAATCTACCACTTAAGATGACACAGAAAGACATCTTGTCAGTCAAGAAAGTGGCACATGACCTTTTGGAAAAACTGAAAGCAAAAAAGCTGGTGCTTGACTGGCGAAAGAAGCAGCAGGCTCGTGCGTCTGTCAGGCTGTGTATTGAGGAAATACTCGAAAATCTCCCACCTATATTTACAACTGAAATCTATCTTCAGAAATGTGGTTTGGTTTATCAGCACGTATACGAGTCATATTACGGGAGTGGGAGAAGTGTATATACTCCGATAGCTGAGGGAGTTTGTTAAGAAAGGAGTGAAAGACAATGCCGAGGAAAGAGAAAGTGACCAAGATAATTGATGGTGACACATTTGAAACTGGGACCCGCAAGAATCCTGTAAGGCTTGCGAATGTAGATGCTCCAGAGAAAGGACAACCTGGCTTTGCCAAAGCAAAAGATGCTCTCAGCAAGCTGATCGAAGGAGAGGAAGTAAGAATTGATACTGTCAGCCGTGACAAATACGGCAGAGCAGTAGCTAATGTTTATAAAGGCCGAGAATCAGTAAACAAGAAAATGCAGAAAAAATTGAAATAATAGTAAATATAAGGTTTTCATTAAAGCTATGCATTTAACACAAGAGCAAATAGATATAGTTGAAAGCATGGGATATCCCTTGCTTGTTTTGGCTGGGCCGGGAACAGGTAAAACTGAAGTTTTATCGCATAGGATTCTATATCTATTGAGAAACAATCTAACAATGAGGGGCCAAATTCTCGGCATTACTTTCACAACTAAAGCAGCCCAGCAAATGAAAAGTAGACTTGTCGAACTTGGGTTAGAATTTGATAATCAACCTTTAATTTGCACCCTGCATTCTCTTTCTATGAGAGTGCTTAGAGATAAAGGTAGCGAGATAGATATAT
>JAFGVF010000030.1 GCA_016938155.1 Candidatus Cloacimonadota bacterium | reverse complement strand
AATAATAAAGAGCTGACCGGCATAAATACCGATTCCGGTTGTTACTCCATACTCCTTAGCTCTATAGCTGTTGGTTCTCAAGTAATCTTCATCATAAGTGTAAATCTTAGACTCTTCATAGTAGGGGAATATTCTGGTATATAATCCACTATAGCGTCCATAATTTTTAATGAAATCTGCTTGTACTTCGTTTCTCCCGCCTAATTCAATCTCGAGTAACAACTGTGAGTTCTTTACCAGATAGTTGGTGAAATCGAAAATAATTCCTGCTGATAGATTATCATAATCATTATAAGACAGGTTCAGAGAAATGTTCTTTTGCGGTTTTTCCTTTAAGTACACTGACAAGGTCGAAGGGTCTGTTCCGCTAAAAACTGGATAAATGTATTCAAATAATCCTGTATTGAATGTCTTATTGAAAGCCATTTCAATATCGTTTTCACTGTAAACGGTATCATTATGCAGTTGGAGAAACTCTCTTATCTGGAGACGGGTAAACCCATTGTTTCCTTTCACATTAATCTTATCGAACGATATTTTGGGTGAGTTTGTAAAAGCAGCTTTAAAAGTTACCGGTTCTCGCTCATGTGATTGCTTAAGCTTTGTAAGCAGTTTTATATGTTTTCTTGCTTCCAATTCACCTAAATCGATTATCTCTTTGATTTTATCGAAATCAGTATTGGTAAATCCATCCAATTCAGGTTCAATCAGAAGGTCGCAACAACTGATGGAATTCTTCACATTCTCCGTTATTGCAATGTTGAGTGCTTGGTCGAAATTCTGTACAAAATTATTATCTGATGGATTACTTCTTAATGGGCTGTTGACCTTCACACCGATTACAAAGTCAACTCCCATATCTTTGACAGTCTGGCACGGCAGATTCTGCAAGAGTCCCCCATCGACATATAATTCTCCCATGTACTGAAAAGGTTCAAGGATACTTGGAGTATTCAAAGATGCACGGCAGACTTCTGAGAGAGAGCCTGAATCAAAGACAGTGATTTCACCCGTAGTGAAGTTTGTGGCAACACAACGATAGGGGATAGGCAGTTCATCAAAACTGGCGTATTCTCTTCCGGGATAGAACAACTTAAACAACCGCATCTGCAAAATCTGCCCATAAATCAAACCGGAGGGAATTTCCGGCAGGAAATAATTATTGAGGGGTACTCTGACATTACCGAAAGGAGCCCAGTGCTTTCTCATGATATGAGTCTGGTCTCGGGGGATCTTATCATCACTCGTAAGGTCTAACTCTCCCTTCAGGGCTAATTGCTCTATATCAATAGCCGAATACCCGTTTGCATATAGTGCTCCTATCAGAGAACCGATACTTGTCCCGACAAGACAGTCGGGCTTAAGTCCAATCTCGTCAAACACTTTAAGCACGCCTATGTGAGCATACCCTCGAGCACCACCTCCGCTTAAGGCTATTCCTGTTTTGTATTGCCCATACAACCTTGAAAAGACAAAGAAACAGAAAAGCACCAGAAGAGCTTTTATGTTGAAAACCCTATTCATTGTTTCTTAAGTTTTAGAAATCTGCCTCTGTTTTCTTGAGTTTCTTGTACTTAAATTCTACAGAACCAAATACACACTCTGATTTGATTATCAATTTACCGAGTGAATCGGAAACAGCACTCTTAGTAAAGCTCCTGTCACCAAAGCCTTGAGAGTTTCCAAAAGGTGTTTCGGTTGAGCCAAAGACAGTCTCTGATTTTATTTCGACAGGAACATCTCTTGGGATGTAAATCTCTGCACCACCGAAAACCACCTCAACACTTTTCCTGACATCTCCCTGAGTAAGGTCTATATCGGTCAAATCAACCGTGGTTGAACCGAACACAACAGAGTAATCTCCGGCAGTTTCATGAGTAACCTTTGAGCCTCTGAAAAGTACAAAATGAGAGCCTTTAGGATTCATTGTTGAATAAATGATTTGTATCCCGATGGTTAATACCACAACCCCGATAGCCATTCTGACTACAGGCAGATTTTTATGGGCAACGGTATTATAGATGTACCCCAGCCCGATCAAAACCAGAATTATTCCCCAATAAACGCCTGTAAAGAGATAATTACGCATTATAAACTCCTTATTTATCAAAGATTAGTTTTGCTCCGAAGGCTATGATAACCAGTCCGAGCAACGGTTTAAATACGGGGATATCAATCCCCCAGACGGATTTTACTATCATTGATACTCCCCAGAGTATGAACCCAAGTCCTATTAAGAGACTGAAGAAACTGACTTTCTTTTTCATGAAAACCTCCTGTTAATCAAATGCAGAATCCCATTTATCCCGTAAGTCTGCTGTCTTACAGTTTATCAGATTGTTTATTCTGAAAGTTTCTTTTCCGACGCTACCCAACATCTGGAAAGGGTAATTATGTTTTCTCATAATCCTCTCAAATGTTTCTAAATTACGAGGATTTATGGTTACTACGATGGAAGAGTGTGATTCACCGAAAAGAGCGAAGTCCTTTCTACTGCTGAAATCGATATCAATATTAACGCCAAGGTTGTCTCCGGTGGGAAGGAAGCAGCTTTCTGCAAGAGCTACAGATAACCCGCCATCAGAACAATCGTGGGCTGAGTTTATCAGCTCCAAATCAGTCAAAACCAGCATCAACTCGTATAGCTTTTTTTCTTT
>JAFGVF010000319.1 GCA_016938155.1 Candidatus Cloacimonadota bacterium | reverse complement strand
GAAATCTCCATTCCGAAGATACGGTCGGCTTCAGTGGCATGTCCGGCAGACTCATGTAATTGCAGGGCAAGATGACTACCACCGATAATGATGTCGGCTCTTTCCTCTTCAATGCGGGGAGCATCTAAGAGGTCAATCGCTTCTTTAACAATCTTCTCGGTATTCTTTTCAAACTCATAGCCATACACAACCTCAAACCCGCCTCGGCGTCCATTCATGTGACCGGGGTAGGTACGGGTCTGCATCTCTTTGCCATTGCTGGAAAAGACCATCATCATGGGATTTGTATCATACACCAGGGTATCCGTGAAAGTCCCTTCCGTGTTGGTAAAAATCTTATACTGTCTCTGGAATTGACCCATTACATAGGAGTTGACAATCTTCTCATTGCCTTCCAGCATGCCGGCAATCTTCCCGAAATAGGAGGTAATCTCTTCATCGGACATCAGAAAGGGGTCAATCTGAGGAGTAAAGTAATAACTCCCGACCGTGGGTTTTATCTCTTTAAACTGAACAGGAGTTTTCTTGAATTTACTCCCATGTTTAGCATTGTTTATAGCAATCTTGATAAGGTCATCAATTTTGTGCGGATTAATAATATCCGTCCCGGCAAAGCCCCAACAACCGTTTACCAGCACTCTGATTCCGAGGGCTGTTGCGTCTGTATTGGCACCGAATCCCTTCATTCGTCCACGCTGAAAAAAGACATTCTTGGTGTCGGTTGAAGTAAAACGGACATCTGCATAACTCACTTCAGGAAGAGCCAGCTTTCTTATAATATCATATACAAGTTTTTTCATTTCTCCTCCTTCTATTGTCCCGGTTGATGAAGATATCTGGAAACGGGCAACCTTCACATGCGGAGTGCGACTGGAATTTATTCCGAAAGTTCCGTAATTCTGTGACCACGGCACCGTATAAGCCTCATTCTCAACTTCCGTCATGTATTCGAGTACATTGGATATCTTTTCTGTAAAGCGAAGGTTATTCAGGACTTTCGTGATCTTACCATCTTCAATCAGGAATGTCCCATCCCTGGTAAGTCCGGTAAGAGATGTCTCTCTGGAATTGATAAAGTTCATATAGTGCAGGCTGGAGATATAAATCCCTCTCTTCACTCCCTGAATCATCTGATTCAAAGTCTTGTCACCGGTATTCATAACCAGACAGTTTCCTCTGTTTCCATTCTTGGGAAGTCCTGTTTTATGAGCATAATAGCTGCTTGTCATCCAGTTAGCAAACTTACCGTCTTTAATCAAATCAAGGCGTCTGGTAGGATGTCCGTCACCATTATAGGTAGAGTGCATTAGATATGGATGATCCGGTTCATCAGAGACATTGAGGAAAGTAGGGAAAAGCTGTTCTTCTTCTTTGCCGAGGAAGTAACTCATTTTGGAATCATAGGATTGTCCGGTCATAGAACCTTCCAAATAGAAAAGGAACTCACCAATACACCTGGGTGCCAGCACCACTTCATAGTATCCTGGTTCGACATCTTCTACAGGAAGCTTAGCAGCAACTATCTTCATTTCAAGTCTCTTTTTGAAAGCATCCAGATCGAAATGAGCGAAGTTCTCACTCCCGAATGTCTCCAAAACAGTAACCTGGGTATCGTGTTTCACAGCCTTCAATTCCAGCATGATCGGGGACTTGAAATCATCTTTATCCACTCCGTTACTATTTATGACATTGCCATAGATATTGTTACAGATAAAGGTTCCGTAGATCCCGAAACCATGAGATTCTGCCATCTCTGCTATCGATTGAAGTATCTGAACCTTCTTCTCAAGCGGTACTGATTTGATATTATCAGGAACAGCCACAGGCGGAAGGACTTCCTTATTATCCTCCAAATCCACGAAATCAGGATCATCAGGAAGTGCAGAAAGCTTGGTCATGGCATATTCGATACCTTCTCTGATCTTCTCTTCAGATGGTTCATTGATTCCGAAGGAATAGGATTTCTTCCCCTCGTACGCCGTAACTCCGATGGATACGGAGTGCTTGGAAATATTGTAGTTCACCTGACTGTTAAAGAAGCGAAGGAAATCAGTCTGCCACTCTTCATAATGAAAATTCAATTTTAATTGCGGGTAATCCTGAATAACTTTCAGGAGTGTCTTTCTTATCTGAGGATTCATCTTACCTCCTTTGATATGGTTAAGCATTCAACAAATTGCCTTATCGAATTCTTTGGCAATGTTTTTTTACGCTAAACGATATAATTATTTATTCAACTTCAATCCGCTATCATCGCCCCATCACAATTCCCGAGGATTTCATGGGAGTCTCTTGGGCAAACCTTGGGCAAATCATACTCGGGTGGGTAAGTGAGTCACAAGTTTCAGGATAGAGTTTGAACTCCTTTTAGTGTTTATTGTGATAGAGCAATGACAGAGCACAAAAATGGTTAAATATTCATTTTTTTGTATATTTAAATTATTCCTCATTATCTCTGCCCTATGACTGCTCTATTCCAATAATCCAAGAATACCCGTAAGACTCCCGTTAAATGCCTGTTACATCCTTGTAATCGACAACAGGTATCTTTGGGGTTTCTATCGTGTGTCAGTGATACTTCTCTCCATTATTGGAATAGGGCAGTTAAACAGCAGGATTAGGACTGTAAATAGGGTAGTTGCATTCAGGGAATCAAAGCTGTTATTGAAAATACAACATCCCAAACCCTTACTTTTTTTAATGTGGCAAAATCCAAACAATAGTGTCATTCCCCTGGAAAGAAATTCCCCCGATCTCCACGAAACACTTTTCCCTCCCACCGTTTCTGCAGGAAACGGTGGGAGGGAAAATAACTGCTATCATTTTCACCACCAACTGAACTTGGTGGCTGGGGGAAACACTAACTTCCTACCTTGAGAAGGGTGAAGTGAAAAGAGACCTTAGATGTACCGTTCCTAAAGCCCCCACTTTCAAGTGGGGGATTAACATTTCTACGAAACACTTTTCCCTCCCACCGTTTCTGCAGGAAACGGTGGGAGGGTGAGAATAACTGCTATCATTTTCACCACCAACTGAACTTGGTGGCTGGGGAAATGCCAAATTATCAACAAGAAGAATCCAAACAACTGGGGGCAGTTGTTCTACAGTACAATTCTGCGAATTATCCCAAAAAGAAGGGAGTCGCAATCACGACTCCCTGACATATATCTCTTCAAATCATCCAAAGATCAATTCATAGCTGTCAATAGCGATTTGTAACTCTTCATTGGTCGGAATGACAAGAATCTGAGTGGGAGAATAGGGTTCGGATATTATTCCTGAACCGTGTCCGATTCTCTGGTTTAAATCCTTACTCATGTGGATACCTATATTCTGAAGATTTGCACAGATGCGTTCTCTCATCTTGATTGCATGTTCACCGATTCCACCCGTAAAGACAATTGCATCCACTCGCACCAGATTAGCCGAATAGGCACCGATATACTTTCTGACTCTGTAGGCAAAGGCATCAAGGGCTTGTTGAGCTTCTAAATTTCCTTCAGAAGCAGCCTCTTCAACATCTCTCAGATCACTGGATACCTGACTGATTCCCAGAAGTCCACTTTTCTTATTTAGCATATTGCTGATATCTTCAATGGAGTAGCCTCGTTCAGTGAGATAGAAGATGATTGAAGGGTCT
>JAFGVF010000029.1 GCA_016938155.1 Candidatus Cloacimonadota bacterium | reverse complement strand
ATAAAGAATTCATGATATCATTTTCGGTTGATAATTTGACCTTCCACACTAACGGTGAAGGATTATCTGTTAGCGTGGGTAAGCAAAGTTACTACCTTTCCAAGGAAATAATAATCCCTTCAATAGTTTTTTTTGAAGGGAAGCAATATGTTGTCAACGAGATTGATAAAGATGCCTTTAAAGACTGTAATGACATTACTTCGGTCGTAATTCCACCAACTGTTTATTCTATTGGAGACCATGCCTTTGCATATTGCATTAATCTGATCTCTGTCACGATTCCATCGAGCGTCTTATTAATTGGGAATAGTGCTTTTTTATGTTGTCGAGCGCTATTGTCAGTAACAATACCTTCCAGCGTTACATTTTTAGGAGACAGGATCTTTGATCATTGTTCGGCACTTACGACTGTTGAGATACACTCTAATGTCTCTTCAATAGGAGCCAGTACATTCTCCTTCTGTCGGGCGCTGACTTCTCTGACTCTTCCGGAAGGATTACTATCCATTGGAATCTCAGCTTTTTCTTATTGCAAAAGTCTGACCTCTGTACATATTCCTTCCAGTGTCGTGTATATTGGCGATTCTGCTTTCGAATATTGCACAAATATAGATAGCGTCACAGGAGCTTCGAAAGTTATGTCTGTAGGAATTGATGCGTTTATCGGTACTTCCTGGTATCATAATCAGCCATATGGTCTGCTATACATTGGAGACCTTGCCTATATTTATTTTGATGGATCAGAAGAAGCAGTATCTACTGTTTCAATAAAGGAGGGATGTAAAGCTATTTCAAGTCAGGCCTTCAAAGACTGTCGTGAAATCACATCTGTTATCATTCCATCCAGTGTCCGATCGATCGGTTTTGAAGCCTTTGCCAATTGTCTATCCTTACGTTCCATCGCAATTCCGGAAGGTGTTTCCTGGATAGGTGCGCACTCCTTTAAAGGTTGTACATCTCTTTCTATCCTGTCACTTCCGTCAACGTTGAAAATGATAGGAGTTATGGCTTTTCAGGATTGCGAGAATATTAAAACGATATATTCACTTAATAGTAAGCCTCCTAAAATAAAATACTCTTTTGCTAATATTGAAAAAGAGACCTGTCAAATCTATGTTCCCAAAGGAGCACAATCGACTTATATAAAAACCGAATGGTGGAGGAAATTTAAGAATATCATTGAGCTGGATCACGATTTTGTATATCAATCGGAACGTGAACAAGAAACGGCTTCGCCTTCAATATCGGACAAAGAAGTGGAGGGTTCTTCAAGCTATTCGCTGTTTGGAGAAGAAATAACTCTTCCTGACTATTCCGAACAAGTGAGTATCAATGAACCGCAGGTCGTGGAAACGTCTGAAGCGGAAGAGAAAACAGTGTTTTCTGTGGATGGCATCAGTTATTATATTGATGAAGAAGGAGTATCTGTAACTATTGCTGAGCAGGAGGTAGAATCAATGATGGGTAATCTGATACTTCCCCCCTTTATAGAGTATAATGGTTTGATATATCCCGTCACATCCATAGGCAGATCGGCTTTTCAAGGATATGACAACCTTCTGTCTGTTGAGATTCCGGAAGGTATAACATTAATCAATGGACATGCCTTTGCCGGTTGTAGTGCACTTCATACAGTAATTATTCCGCAGAGTGTCACTTCGATCAGAGGGAATGCGTTTTCCGGTTGCAAGAATCTAACATCAATAATTATTCCCCCCAATGTTACCTGGATTGGGGGAATGGTCTTTTCTAACTGTTCAGCTCTTACCTCTGTTGTGATTCCTGAAGGAGTCACAACCATTAATAAGTCTTTGTTTTTAGAATGTTCAAGTCTGACGTTAGTAAGTATTCCTTCCACTGTACGTTCAGTTGATGCTTCTGCTTTTGAGGGATGTGTTTCATTGCTTGAAATTCATCTGTTAACTTCAGAGCCCCCGATGGTTGATACAGATTGGCTCTTTCTTGATGACTTTACTTTTGGTACATTGTATGTTCCGACCGGATCGATTGATGCTTATAAGAATGCTCAGTGGTGGAGGCGCTTTAAGGAAATAAAAGAGGAAACTACACTCAAAAGTTTATTTACGGCTTTGTCAGAACAAGAGATATCAACGACAACCGTGGATGTTCAGGAAGAAAGTTTGAAGGTTGAGTCATCTACCATTATGACTGAATTTCCGGCTCTGATAACAGATGAAATTGAATATCCTACTACCGAAGCATATTGCCAGGAGAGGGGTGATGATTATCAACTGATTATGTACGATGGCTTGCGATACATGATAAACGAAAGCAATCATACAGCATATGTAGCTGAACAATATGGCGACTCCCTGCCTGAAGATCTCATAATCCCTTCAGAGGTGATCTGGAATGATCTGAAGTTTCAGGTCAGAGTTATATTAGCTTCTGCGTTTATGGGGTGCTCAACGCTCAGATCTGTTACAATATCAAGAGGAGTCAGAGTAATAAGTGACAAATCATTTGCAGGATGCAAAAGCCTTACTACCATAGTAATACCAGAAACAATACAAACTATAGATTTAAATGTTTTTATTCGTTGCAGTGAATTAAAAAGGATGTTCATTCAGAGTGTTCATCCTCCTTTTGTGGATGCCCGATCATCGTTGGTTGATGGTAATTCTTCCTGTGTATTGTATGTGCCTGAAGGATCTAAGCAAGAGTACTTGGAAACAAAATGGTGCAAGGAATTTGTCAACATTCAGGAAAAAGAATATCAACCTGTACGTACACTGGTGACTCAAACTGACACGATACAGGTGACTCAAACTAACCCGATACAGGTGACTTACTCACCGCAACCGGTTTCTATTCAAACAGAAAATCCAAAAGAACTCGAAGAGATTGATGTCTCTTTTGTGGAACCAACTATTGATATGGACTCACATTCGAACGAGATTACTATAGTGGACTCATTCGATTTACCAACTCAGCAAACAGTTGAATTGCCAACAGTAGAATCAGTAGAACCATCGGTTACAGAATCAAAAGAACCGGGAATCCTTGGGAGGATTGTAACTTCTGTTGCAAAACGGATTGAGCCAATAAGAAATAAAGAAACAGTTCCATATACACCAAAAAGCATTCAGGAGAAGTTGGTCGAAAAGCAAATAGTAGTGTCTGACGGTTTGAAATTTGTTATTGACGAAAGAGATATGTATGTATCTGTCTATACACAAGATTCCGCCACTATTGCAGGAGATATCCTTATACCTTCAGAGATATCATTCCTTGGTAAAACATATCCGGTAGCATCCATAGCTGGATCAGCTTTCAAGAACTGCACCAATCTCGCAACTGTAAAGATTGCAGAAGGTGTATCTATAATTGGAAATCAAGCCTTTAATGATTGTGTTTGTCTTACGAGCGTAACTTTCCCTTCGACCATAAGCTTGATTGGAGAAAAAATATTTAAAGGATGCAGAAGATTGACTGAAGTGATTATTCAAAGCGAAGAACCCCCTACAGTCGATTCTTCCGAGTCAATTCTTGATGATGCTTCTTTTTGTACATTGATTGTGCCTAAAGGATGCAAAACAAACTATTCCAGAAAAAAATGGTGTCGTTACTTCACAAGCATCACAGACTCATTTAGTGTGGTTGAACAAATAACACCCCCGTCTGCAACAAAGCCAAAGAATCATGAAAGCAAAACAGAGTTTCAATATAATGGTCTGAAATACCTGATTGATGAAGAAGGTAATTCAGTCAGTGTTTCGCAACAAGAGAAAAACTCCGTTTCCGGTACTATCATTATTCCTTCAGAAGTAATACACAACGGATCCAGATATTCTGTAGAATCGATAGTATCTGGAGCATTCAAGGGTTGTGCAAATCTTATTTCTGTCATGATCTCTTCCGGAGTTTCAGTAATCGGAGATGAAGCATTCCGATCTTGCAGTCGTTTGAATAATGTGACAATACCTTCCAGTGT
>JAFGVF010000318.1 GCA_016938155.1 Candidatus Cloacimonadota bacterium | reverse complement strand
TGCTGTATCGTTAATGTTATTGCTTTGTGTCGGGCTTATGGCACAAGCAAAACCGGAAGTCAATTTTGAGTTCCAGAAAGAAAATGGAACCGGAACGCTGTTCATGAAAGTAAATATACCTGAAGGATATTATCAATCTTATGTCGTTGGCGATGAAATGCCAATGTTCTATTTGGAGGCTTCAGGTGACGGATTAACTTTTGAGCCTACTGTCTATCCAAACCCCGATAAAGTTGCTTCGGGAGAAACAATCAAATATAAGCATGAAGTTATCCTAACCCAGAAATGTACATTCAATCCTGCAAAAAATGAAGGCAAAATAGATATTACCTACGGTTATCAGCTTTGTGAAGCAGGTGCAGCCTGCGAAATGCCTGTTGACGAAGAGACTTCTATGTCATTTATCACCGGGATGAGCATTGAACCTGGAAACAGTCCTGCTGAGATAGCTGTTGCTGAAAGTGAAGCTGCTCCTGATAATCAAGCTGTTTTAGCTGCTTTTGCAAGATTGAATAAGAAGTACACAGAGAAAGGTCGAATGACAGGATTTGTAAATGCTGATAAATTTACAGCATTCCTAACAAATCATGACTCTGACATGGAACAGGGCACAGGAACCGAAGCTGCCAATAATGGATTAGAGGGAAAAAGTATCTGGCTGATTCTTATAACTATTCTGGTTGGTGGATTGTTAATGAATTTAACTCCCTGTGTTCTTCCAATGATACCGATTACAGTAGCTGTAATAGGAGCTGGCTCACAGGGTCAATCCAAAGGAAAAGGAATCCTTTTAGGAACAAGTTATGGTCTCGGAATGGCAATGGCATACGGGATTCTAGGACTAATAGCTGCATTGACGGGTTCTGCCTTTGGACAATTGAATTCCTCTTGGATATTTAATGCAGTTATCGGTATTATATTCATTCTCTTAGCTCTGGCTATGTTTGATGTATTTGTGATTGATTTATCCCGTTTCCAGAATCCAAAAAACAGAGCACAACAACGGGGAAAGGTTGCAGGTGTTTTTGTAATGGGTATCTTTGCAGCTCTATTAGCTGGAGCTTGTGTAGCCCCGATTCTGATAGCTGTTATAATCTTTGCCGGCAATCTCTACAGTCAGGGTAATGCACTTGGTCTTGTTTTACCTTTCCTACTCGGACTTGGGATGGCGTTACCATGGCCATTCCTCGGAGCAGGTATGTCTGTTTTACCTAAACCGGGAATGTGGATGAAATGGGTGAAGATTATTTTTGGAGTGTTTATCCTGTTTATGGCATACAAATACGGAGCTAATGCTTACCATATCCTGAAACCTCATGAAGTAACCGGCACCGCAACTCAGATTGAAGCTGCCATGGATCAGAAAAAGCCTATCTTCCTCGATTTTACAGCTTCCTGGTGTAGCTCTTGCAAAGAGATGGACCGTACTACCTTCAAAGATGAGGGAGTTATAAGTGCTCTTAAGAATTACGAGTTTATAAAATACTATGCTGAAAAACCATCAGAATCTCCAACTAAGGAGATAATGGAGATGTTTGGGGTCAAAGGGCTGCCGACATACATTATTTTAGAGCCTTAAGGAAGTTAATATGAAATTAAAAGCTTTAACTCTACTTCTGCTGATTGCTTTTTTAGTAATCAGCGGATGTGAGAGATTTACGAAACCAGAACCTGCAGAAGCTTCCGTTGTTGAAGCTGAGATAATCGATTTCTTCGATAACTCTTTCCTTCCTGCTATTGAGTCAATGACTACTACGGATGTAAGCAGTGCAATGGCTTTTTACAGCGATAACTATCTAAACAATGGTATCACAAAAAGCGATATTGAGCAGGAATACCTGACTCTAATGGGAAACTTCACTAATCCTGTGTTCAGCTATTCCGTGATGTGTCTCAATGATGAAACCCTTAAAATTCAATGGAACTTAATTGTAGAAGAAGCCAATACAAAGGATCTACCTGTAACGGATTATCTCGTTAGAAATGGTGAAAACTTCCTTTTTTACGGTGACCAAATCGAACCGCCAACTGAAGAGAAAGCGATAGCTTTTATTGAAGTTTTAACAGCTACCTGGTGTCCAAATTGTCCTGAATTAGAAGAGAAGATAGATGAGCTTAAAGAAACTTATGGAAACAGTCTCTATTTCGTAGAATACCACTATCAGGATGGGCTAAGCGGAGATTTCTCCGATATTCAGGGATGGTACAGTATCTATAGTGCTCCCACAGGAGTTATTCAAGGTGTAAACATTCTTGTCGGTTCAGAGACAAATGCTTTGTCCCAGTATGACGGATTAGTTCAAACTATTGTTAATCAGGATGCAGAGATTACTCTTAAAAACTTCACATATTCTGTTGATGGTTCAGTCTATACACTTAATGTGGATTTTCAGAATCCCGGTAATATCTCCTCCGAAGACCTCTATTTACGCTATATGATGGTGGAAGATACTTCATCAACGATGAATTATGCCGGACATCCATGCAGAAATGTTATGTTACAACAAAACAGAATAGCTCTTAATGATGAAGATCTAAATGGAACATACACATTTACTCATACCTGTTCTTTAACCCTGCCGGATGATGCTAAGATAATTGTTTTGGTTCAAAAAATGGATGAAACTTACAGTGATACGACTTGTAAGGTATATTATGCTTTGGAAGCTAATCTAAATCAATAAGGAGATGGACAAATGAGATATAAAGCATTATTAGTTTTAGCAATCGTAACTCTTTTATGTACCTCGTTGTTTGCCGAGAAGAAATTCACTAATTTCAAATTGGAAGATATTAATAGTAAGATTGTAACACTTGATACCCTGCTTAAAGACGGACCTCTAATTATCGATTTCTGGGCAAGCTGGTGTGATCCATGTAAAAAAGCTCTTCCTCATCTTCAGGAACTAGATAAGAAGTATGAAGGCATAAGAGTTGTGGCAATCTCAATTGATGCTCCAAAGAAAAAGAGAATGGCAATAGCGGAGATAAAGAAGAATAAATATGAATTTATTACTCTATTTGACTCCGACCAGAGTGTTTCCAAGAAGATGGGGGTAAGTGCAATTCCACATACTTTCATC
>JAFGVF010000317.1 GCA_016938155.1 Candidatus Cloacimonadota bacterium | reverse complement strand
CATACTCTCGTAAAGGACTATTTTGTTTATGATTGTTAAAAGCTCGCTTTCTGTGCTGAAAGAAATTCTTCCAACTGCGATGTCCTCAACAATGTCTTCCCCCTCCAGAAGTGCATATTGATGGTCACCTTCTGCGACTCCGGTGGGATACTCGTAGTAAAAAGTCGGAATAGCGAAAACACCATCCACATCTCCGAACAGAATAAGATAGGAAGGAGGATTGTCTGAGTTATTGGATTCGATTAGCTGATCCATTATCCAGGTAGTTGTATTGTTTTCGGGAGTAACAGCAAGGTACTCCACTTCAAAGCCGTTTCGCTCTTTCCAGTTTCCCAAAGTGAGTATGATGGACTCAACTGATTGGGGATAGACAAACATCACT
This sequence comes from Candidatus Cloacimonadota bacterium, assembly GCA_016938155.1. Lineage (GTDB taxonomy): Bacteria > Cloacimonadota > Cloacimonadia > Cloacimonadales > JAFGVF01 > Zophobacter. The sequence continues at coordinate 4,839 of JAFGVF010000317.1, read as the reverse complement.
TTGTCATGGGTTAAAGCTCTTGGGGATGCATAGTTTACCACATTTCTCTGATAGTATGAATCAAAGCTAACTGTTGGGTTAGCTAATCTCCTTGTTTCATTGATGCCCAAATTTCTTTGAAGAGCTGATATATGCAGGTCGATTTCTTCAATAGATTCGTTGTTGATAAGATCAGTGAGGGTAACAGAGACGACTCGTATATCTCTTAAGATTACCGGAGAGCTGACCTGAAGAAATATCGAGTCGGGTGAATGAGTTTCCCTAATGCCGTTGGTAAAAATAATATCATAATTCCAGGAAATCTTTCCTTTATCAGGAATTTGAACAAGGAATGATCGCTCTTGTAATGTTTGTAATTCCTGTACCTCGCTGAAATGCAGTGTTATGTTATCTCCGAAACTTTCTGATGATATGTTTTTAAAGCCGTGTAAAAAAGTAAATACCCACGCGGTTAAGACTGTTGCAAGGAAAAGCTTCCTTTTCATTGTTATCTCCTAAAACTTCATTCTCTTAATAACTATGCTATTTTTGTTCCAAAAGGTTGATACATTGTGAAACATAGCAAGTAGTTTCCTAAATAACTTAAAAAAATAGGGCATTCGTAACATTTAGCCTATATTGTTTCATAAAGCTAACATAACGATTGACAGTTTTGTGCAACTTACAAAGTTAGTGTCAGCTAACCTGGAGGAAAGATGAGAACCGATTTATATGTACTTGGCGAAAGCCTGGAAGATTACTTAGAAGAGATAATGCTCGCAACAAAAGAGCTAAATAAAGTTAGAGTTACTGATATTGCTGACAGAATGGGGGTTAAGAAATCATCCGTAAATTCAGCGATGAAGAAGCTTGTGTCTGAAGGCTATGTAAATCACGAGAAATACGGTGATATTGGGCTGACAAAGCAGGGTGAAGAGTTGGCTGAGCAAATTTATCAAAGACACAAATCACTAAAGCTCTTCCTCACAGAAATCCTAAATGTGAACGAGAAAACAGCAGCATTAAATGCCTGTACTATCGAACATTATCTCAACGAAGAGACCTATCGTCGATTTATGTATCTCTATGATTTTTTTCAGGAAGAGGAAAATTCAAAGCATTTGCTAAGCCAGTTAAGAGAATATATTCAGGAGAAGAGTGATTTGCTCAAAGCTTCCAGAAGTACTACCACAATTAAGCATCTTCGGATTGGTGAAACAGCTACGATAAAAGGATATGCTCTTGATACTGATCCCGAATATAAGTCTAAGCTTTTGAGAATGGGTCTGATAAAGAATACAAAATTGAAAGTTGTAAGGGTAGCACCACTTGGTGACCCGATTGAGATATCAATAAACAATTATCATATTATCCTCAGAAAAGAGGAAGCAAAGTGTGTAGAGGTTGAGCTTAGTGATGAGTAAGAACAGCCTTACGATTGCCCTTACAGGAAATCCCAATTGCGGGAAAACTACGATTTTTAACGCTCTTACAGGTTCTCAACAGACGGTTGGGAATTGGGCTGGTGTTACTGTTGAGCATAAAGAGGGACTTTTTACTCATAAAGGAGTCGCTGTTACGGTTATTGATTTACCGGGCACTTACTCTTTTTCTGCCCTTTCGGATGATGAGCAAATTGCGAACAGCTTTGTTCAAAGCAGGAAGGCTGATTTAATCGTCAATATTGTTGATGCCTCCAACCTGGAACGCAATCTCTATCTGACAACACAACTTCTCGAGATGAAGATTCCCATGCTCGTGGTGTTGAATATGATGGATGTTGCAAAATCTAACAATATAGAAATTGATGTTAAACATCTTGCTCGACATCTGGATTGCCCTGTTGTAGAGATGGTTGCCAATCGGAAAAACGATGGTTTGGATAAGCTGAAAGATGCCGTAATTCAAGCAGATACACAAGCTATTCCGAAAACAGATGTTCTTTATGACGAGTTCTTCGAGAAATATATCCTTGAGGTTGAAGAGATTTTAAAAGAGAAGGATGTACTTGAAAACATCAACCTGAGATGGCTTGCCGTTAAGATGTTTGAAGATAACAATAAGTACTGTCCCGGTCACAGAATGGGTAGGGGACAGGGTAATGGGAATGGTCAAGGACATGGTTGGGGACGGAGAGGTGAAAATAAGAGAAGACATTTCCGGTTTCGGAGAAGGCTGCAGCAGGCAGTAGCTTCAGATACATTGAGATACTATCTTGACGAAGAGTTCTCCGCTAAGCTTTCCGAATTGAGCTTGAAAGTGAAGAAGCATACGCGAGATTCAATCGATGTGGTGATTGCAGACGGGAGATACGGCTTCATCAGAGGGCTTTCCATGGATGTAATCAAGCGAAGTACGCTCCGCAGAAATATCACTGAAGTGATTGATAATGTGGTGTTGAGCAGGTATTTGGGAATCCCGAGCTTCTTTATTGTGCTTTTTCTTGTGTTCTTTGTAACAATCAATGTAGGTACTCCCTTCATAGACTTCCTGGACAGCTTTACAGGAGCTATCTTTGTTGATGGGTTTGCTCATCTCCTGGAGAATCTGAATGCTCCGCTTTGGCTTATCAATATTCTGGCAAACAGCATCGGAGGCGGTATCCAGACCGTTTCCACATTTATACCTCCTATATTTTTCATCTTTGTTTCCCTGGCAATTTTAGAAGACTCCGGCTACATGAGCCGAGCGGCATTTGTCATGGATAGATTCCTTCGTTTTCTCGGCTTACCGGGAAAGGCTTTCATCTCATTGATAGTCGGATTCGGCTGTACAGTACCCGCTATTCTCGCGACCCGAACCCTGGAAAACAAACGGGAAAGACTCATTGCCATTATGATGACTCCTTTTATGTCCTGCGGAGCAAGGTTTCCGGTGTATGCCCTCTTCATTTCTATCTTCTTTGCCCGTTATGGGACTCTCGTTCTTTTCGGGCTGTATATGCTTGGTATTATATTGGCTATTATAACCGGATTGCTCTTCAAATCCACTATTTTCCAAGGTGAGACATCCACTTTTGTTATGGAACTACCACCTTACCATATCCCGACTTTGAGGGGTATTTTCACCCATACCTGGTTCAGATTAAAAGCTTTCGTTACAAAGGCCGGGATTATGATTCTGGTACTTGTGATAATAATGAGTATCTTCGGAAACATCGGTATAGACGGTAAGTTCGGTCAAAACAGACAAAGTGACTCTCTGCTGTCCGGTTTTGGAAGAGTGATTACGCCTATATTCCACCCGATTGGAATCGATAAGGATAACTGGGAGGCATCTGTTGGACTCGTAACCGGATTGTTCGCTAAAGAGGCAGTAATTGGAACGCTCAGTGTATTATATAAAGAGGAGATTTCAGAATCAAACAGAGCAGCTGGTATGATTGAAGAAAAGGAAGAATTTCATTTCTGGAGTGCTATCGGTGGTTCGTTTGTTACCCTTTGGGAAGGATTCTTCGGTAGTGATACAGAGGAAGGTGAGAGTGATAATACCCTTCGTCCCATCATGGTAAGCAGATTCAAAAACAAGATAAATGTATTGGCATACCTTATCTTTATCCTTATTTATGCACCCTGCGTTGCAGCTATCGGCACTATTTTCAACGAAACAAACGGCAAATGGACAGCTATTATCGTCACCTATCTGACAGGACTCGCCTGGCTGATTTCCATGCTCTTCTACCAGACCGCAACCTTCCTCAGTCATCCACTCTCATCCGGCATCTGGATTCTCTCAGGTCTTGGTGTTATCACCATCTTCTACTTGATGTTGAAACATCTCGGCAAGAACCTGAAAGGGAAACTGCATTATTGGTAGAGTGTGTCTGGATTTTACATATCCCCTTTAAAAAATCCTCGCCCTTATGGGTGAGGATTTTTTGCCAATTGGCAAAAAGGGTGAGGGGGTTCTTGCATTTAGCATCCCGTACAGCGACTCCCCTTAGTTATTGCCATTTCGCAGAATTGTTTTCTTCGGTCTCATTCTCATTTAGTTAATAACTTTAGATTATAGACTATTAGCTGAAAATTGCCATACACTTGCAAGCTCACTGTGTTGCAAGAGTGCTGTTGAAACATCTTGCAAGAGCTTGAAGGGTAAGTTGCATTTTTGGTAGGATATGCCGGAATTTCTCGTTTTTTTCGGTGTGTTTTCTGAATATACCGAAAAAACTCAATTAATTCGGTATATTATTGCCCAGCTAAGAGTTTGTAGAGCTTTTTGTTGATATAATAGTTTTGTCTACCGAGTTTCGTGCATTCTAAAATATCAAGATTTGTAAGCTTTTTCAAGTAGGTGGAAGCTGTGTCTCTGTGGACATTCAATCTCTCGATAATATACTCTGTTTTTGTGTAAGGATGCATGAACAAGCTTTCTAACAATTCTTTGCTGTAAATCTTGGGAAGTTGAGACTTCATCAATGACTTTGTTTCATCCATGATTCTACTTATTTCTTTAATCAGTACAATGGTGTCTAAAGAAGTCTTCTCTATAGCCTCGAGTATGAATAATATCCACTCTTCCCATTCCTGATTAACATGAACATGCTGGATAAGGCGATAGTATTCAGCCTTATTGCGGATGATATACTTACTTAAATACAGTATCGGGATATCAAGTAAACCCTTGAGGACAAGGAATAGGACATTAAGAATTCTTCCCGTTCTGCCATTTCCGTCATAAAAGGGATGGATACTTTCAAATTGATAGTGTATAGCTCCCATCTTAATCAAAGGGTCTAAGTTGTTGGAAACATTCATGTACTCCTCAAGATTGCTCATCAACTCTAAGATTGTATCCTTATCTTGCGGTGGTGTATAGACTGTTTCCCCTGTAAGCTCATTCTTCAAAACTGTTCCAGCT
>JAFGVF010000316.1 GCA_016938155.1 Candidatus Cloacimonadota bacterium | reverse complement strand
TCCTTGTTTCTTTTACCTTGCAAACTCTAAGGAAGTCCGCTCTCGTTTCACTCCGGCAAACTCTCTTGAATTTACAATATTTGCTTTAAATTGCGTCCATATGCGGTCACAATAATGTATTGCTTAAATAATTATGATTTAGGAAAACTAAAAAGCCTGCTGTGTCCAGCAGGCTTTTTTACCCGTATAGGAAAATTGATTATCAGGATGTTTGTGGTTGGTCTGTGTTATAGATATCTCAATCCAAACCCATACGGGAATAGTGGGTTATATTTTTCATCTCCGAGGTTCCAGTTATCATTATCATAACGAGGCCAGGAGAAAGATAATTTTCCATTGAAATTATAGTCACCAAAGATAACATCAGCAACGCCGTTACCTTCAGAACCGGGTAACCAGGCAACTGCAAATGCCTTTGATGCATCTAACTCATCGTTTATTACTAAAGGTCTTCCGCAAACCATCACTGTTACAACAGGGATGCCTTTAGAAGTAATGCTTCGAATTGTTGCGATATCTTCAGGATGAAGTTCATGATGATATAAGTGAGTACCATATGGACCCTCTTTCATAATTGGGAATGGATCTTCTGGAGTATGATCTTCAGATGTAGAGCCACGGCTTACTTTCATACCCTTAGACAAACCCGGAACACGAAGATCTCCCAGCATTTCTGCATAAGGGGTTTCACCTATTACAACAATAGCAACATCATGTTTATCAGGGTTAGCAATCTCTCCATCAATACTTAACTCAGCATTAGGAGCTACATCATGAATACCTTCCCAGATTGAGGTACCGCCAATGATTGATTCATTGTCTCTAACTCCCTGCCAGGCAATCGTAAATCCCCCGCATTGATGTCCTCTGTTGTCGGCATTCTTACCTGCCACAAGAATTCTGGCATCTTTAGATAAAGGGAGAATATTCTCATCATTCTTGAGGAGTACAAGAGATTTTCTTACTGCTTCTCTGGCAACTTCCCGATGCGATTCAGAACCGAAAGCTGAATAATCATTTGAGAATTTGCGTTCTGATGGGCGGGGACGCTCAAACAAACCGGACACAAGTTTTACCCTGAGGATTCTTCTCACGGCATCATCAAGTCTTTCCATTGCTATTCTGCCTGAAGCTATATGTTCTTTTACCAGTTCAATGAACTCACGCCATTTTTCCGTTACCATGAACATATCAATACCGGCATTTACTGAAAGAGCAACTGCTTCACTGAAACTCTCGTTAAGATACCCGATTCCATCCCAATCAGAGACAACAAATCCTTCAAAACCAAGCTCTTTTTTTAGGACTTCAGTAATAAGATATTTACTCCCATGAAGTTTTTCCTGATTCCAGCTGCTAAGGGATACCATCACAGTCTGTACTCCTGCATCTATAGCAGCTTTGTAGGGTGGCATATGGATCTTTCTGAGTTCCTCCTCGGTAATACAGGTATCACCTTGATCTATTCCATGAAGAGTTGCTCCATCTCCTATCCAGTGTTTAACACAGGCAATGACATTTTCATCACCAAACTTTCCCTGCAGTCCTTTCACAAACCTGGGTGCATATTTTGAAACAAGGTCGGGAGTTTCCGAATAGCTTTCATAGGTTCTCCCCCAATGATCGTTTCTGGCAACTGCGATGGTAGGAGCAAATGTCCAGTCCACACTTGTGGCAACGATCTCTTTTGCTGTAACCTGTGCAATTTTCTCAAGAAGATCAGGATCATTAGCTGCACCCAATCCAATATTATGCGGGAATACTACTGAGCCTTTCACATTGGTGTTACCATGTATTGCGTCAACCCCATAAACAAGAGGAATTGCTATGTGGTTTTCATCCTCATCCATCGATGCTGCCCAGTAGGCATCATTCATATCCACCCAATCTTCCAGTCTGTTCTCACCGGGAGTTGAACCACCGCCACTAAGCACAGAACCTATATGATACTGTTTCACTTCTTCAGGGGTTACAAACATTCTCTCTGGCTGCACAATCTGTCCAACTTTCTGGTCCAGATTCATACGATTCATGATTTCATCGATTCTCTTTTCTATCTTACTCATTATTTTATCCTTAAATATTCTTTATGAATTACATCGTTATCTTAGCTTGGCTTCTACCCAAGTAATACATCCATTCTAACAATCAATCTATCCCGAACAGCTTTTGCTAAATCTCCTGATAGGTATGAGTTATTAATAATTTTTCTTGAACCATCCTTGAACTCAAGAGTGTAAGAGATAGGTTTAATACTCTCTTTTCCGAATGTATCCCTATTTCCTGGGTTATGGTAAATAACAAGTACTTCACCAAGATAAACAAAGCTGAAGGAGTTAGCCGGGAATGTGATATTTTGCCACTTTTCTCTTAAATACAGTCTCTTTTCTTTATTATTTTTAGTGAAAATCCACTTTGGCAAAATCGGCTTTAGCATAAGTATAAGATCACCGTTTACATCAATGGAAAAAGGAGTTCTTCCTGTTGCCATATGCATCAGTATGCTGATAAACTCTGCAGTTGCTCCACTTAAACGAGCAACAAAACCATTTCCGTGGATTGATGAATCAGGGTTACCACTACTTACAATGAAAGAGGAGTTTTCAAGGATACTTCTTCCATAAATCTCCGGTTTGAGGAATGGAATAAACACATTCTTGAAATCATCGAAAAATTCCTCATGTAACTCATTCCTGAGAACCTCCAGCATATACTTATACTCCATATGTAGCCAGATAGATTCATTTTCGAACCACCCGGGGGAGAAAGTCCGTGCCCTACCAATCTCCATAGGCTGATCCTTAAGAGATTCGTTCACCTTGTACATCTTCAGTTTTGTATCAAACAGACCACTCAACCGAATGTTTTGTACAAGCTCTTGTGATACAGTTCTGTCCTCACAAGTTCGTAGGAAATGGACAGGTCCTTCAAGGAATAGAGGAAGATGAACCAGTTCAAATTTAAGAGCCTTAAAACATGGTAAACCGTTAGCATTTCTTTTTACAACCTGCTCACCATTGGCTGCCGTTGTATAGATCAATTCATGCTTAATAACTTTGTTTATAAAGTATGTTGAGATTACATTCTGCTCTCTATTCCAAGCTCTTGATATGCCATCTTCAACTCTCTTTAAACCTGACTTCAACAAGGACACTACCTGTTCAAAAGATATCTGTATTTCTCTTCCGCTGATACCTAATCTGGTTCTCTTACGATACTGCTCCTTCAAGGTTGTGGCACTATCCCAGTAATTAAAAGGTGTAGGATTAGAATTAAGCAACTCCATTAGCGAAAGAGCAAAATCGTAGAGTTCTTCAGGTAAAGCAAATGAGCTTGTAGTCCCTTCACTAAGAGAGTTTAACATGAAAAGGATATGACGCTTCACTTCGAGAGTTTCACTTAAACTGGAACCAATTAAACCGGGAAGTCCATTTAAGGCATCATACCAATTAGGTTTACCTGATTCCATTTCAATTCCAACCCCGGAACCATCTAAAGAAGCAAGTTTGTTGATGATCAGGCAGAGCATCTTATTGAAAAGGTTTGTTTTGTAAACTTCACCCTTACCATAATCTGTATGTACTTTGTTACGGTCAATCGGACGCTGGTTGATGAGTTCTTCCTTCTCTTCATCATATTCAACACTATTCAGCTGCATTAGATTTCCATCCCAAATGACATATTTATCATCGCGTGGAGCTACCAGATGCGGATTATCATAGTAAGTGTACTCTTTCTTGTTGAAGAGAAGTTGTTGTTTCTCTTCCGGATAAACAGCCAGATAGTTCTCAATTAAATCGAGATTATATGTCCAATGGTCAGTCCAGTATCCTTCACCGTAAGCTGTATCATATTTCTTGATGCAGATCCCGATTAAATCACCTATGAAGCCTTCTGTATTTGTTGATATTTCTATCCTGTTTTCTTTCAGGTAAGAGAGTAACTCACCCGGTGTAAATGGGTTTCTGATATACTCTTTTACGAAACTAATCCTGGAATTTTCTATATGTTTGCCAAGAACTGATTCCAGGTTTTCAACATATTTTACTGCAAATCTAATCTCCTTAATTACCAGCGGATTAAAACCATCCAACTGGATAAGATTATAGAAATGCTCAATATTGCTATCCTTAACATCCGGGTTAAAGAAAAGATCACTCCTGCGATTCTGGTTCACATCTCTATAGTTACCATTGCCTTGAGAATAATGAGTTGGTGTAAGTCTATAATCGTTATAATCTCTTTCCAGGTCTCCATGTTTTCGAGAGTATAGGTGAAGTGTTGATGAGCTATTTGCTCCGTGAATAGTATAAGGTAATCCGCCACGAAGAGCATTATCAAGGAAGTTTTGTCTGGCATAGTAATCCAAGACGGATTCTTCACTGCAGATAAAGTTATTTTGGGTAAGTCTATCGATCAGCTCAGCATTTGCCCTTTTCTTTTGTTCTATATACTCAGAGGAGGTAATTATGGGCACAAGATTATTCAATTCTTCAACGGATTCTGCGTGTCCGATGACAGATGTATATGTAAAGGAATCTCCCGCGTTTATAGAGACATTCATGATACCCATGGCTGAGGGGAGTCTATTCTCCAGAATCTGTCCCTTAACGACTTCATCAATAGAGCTTTTAAGGAATACCTCAGGGGCTTTGTAATCACCTCTGTTACCAAAGATTTTTACAGGATCCACAACCGGAGTCACGATTTCAACATTCTTTCCATTCTGTCTAAAACCAAGATAGAAATTGCCTTTTTTAATCCTGACAACATCCGGTCTATCAGAAGGTTCAACCTTACCTTTGAAGAATGGTACTTTAGTCTGATAATTCGTAACTTCTACAAACGCTTCAAACAAGCGTCTCATAAATTTCAATCCATTATTATCCAATCCGTAGGGAATTATCAATGGCAGTCCATCTAAAAGATCAAAAGAAATTGAGGTATCACTGAGGTTTTCAATCTTTAATTCACGAATGAGACCGGCATATTTATCTTGAGGGACATTACTATACTCAACGATGAATCTGAGTTGTAATGACTGATTAGTTTCAATGAGAGTCAATCCTGCCGGCTTGATAATCATCTTCTGTTCAATCAGCATCTCCTCATTCTGTAAATCTCTCTGGAATGGTTCATAGAAAAAATAAGTATCTTTGGTTCTAAACTTGAGGAATGTTCTGAAACCTTGAGATGAAACAAGGTTGTATGCCCAGTTTGCAGGTAAAAACTCCATGATAGGTTTATTCTTACCTTCGATTCCCATACTACAAACACATTGTCCACGGTTAACATAGAACAACCACATCGGGATGCCTTCCTTTCCGGCAACCCCAGGAAAGAAGCTTGAAAACAACTTTGATCTGTTGTAATCAGAAATTATAAAGTCTCCATTATCATTCAGTATAAATCTATCATTCTTGGTAGGATTCATCACTACCCCCTTATTTATTATAGGTTAAAAGAAAATCAGCCAATACAGCTGTATTGGCTGATTAATAAGTCTATTTAAGTAGAACCATTTGTCTGGTTTCAATGTGTCTGTTATTAACTGAAAGTGAGTAGAAGTATATTCCGGAAGCAGCATTAGCTGCACTCCATTCAACAATATGCGAACCCGTCGATCTGTATCCATCAACAAGAGTTTCAACTAATCTTCCCTTTAGGTCGTAAACCTTCAGAGTTACATTACCCGGTTTACTCAACGAGTAGCTAATACTTGTTTCAGGATTAAATGGATTAGGGTAGTTACTACCTAAACGATAAGCTGCATTTGATACTTCGACAGTCTCTTCAGCTACATCCATTGGTCTATCATAGAAATAGATGTTGTCAATGTACAATGTGTTAGGATCACCTGAGATGATAAGCTGAGCTAAGTGTTCTTTGGTAATAAGCCCTGCAAAGTCTGCAAGTGGAAGGTCAAGGTTTATCCATGTCCCTGTTGATAATGTCTCATCACCAAAAGTTAGTTCATGCTCAACATCATCACCACCACTCCAAACACCATCAGCACCAAAATCAACAAGCTTGATTCTGAGTTCTGTTGTGTCTGCTATTGCATCAGGGGTCCATATGTCCATGTGAAAATGGGTCATAGTTCCTGCATTAATAGTCTGAGATGTAAACTCTATACCTGCAACTACAAGACTAGTGTAAAGCTTTACATCATCACCCTCCACCTGAACATCATTTACATTTGCATCATCCCAGACTGCTGACCATGTATCTACAGCAACATTTGTATAAGCATTACTGAATAGAGATATCACAGCTGCTTCAGGTGCCGTTGGTGTAGAAGCTGCTACAGTAGGACCAGTTGGAACTGTTCCTCCGGCATAGAAGAAGATGTTGTCAACATAGAGAGTATTTGGATCTCCAGAGATTATCAGCTGTGCAAGATGTCCTCTAGTTGTTAATGCTGTGAAATCAGTGAAAGGTATATCCAGGCTTATCCATGAATTAGCGATAATTATATCATCACCGAATGAAATCTCATGTTCAACATCATCAGCACCCCAGACACCATCTGCTCCGAAATCAACAAGTTTGATTCTCAATTCTTCCGGATTTGTTATTGTGTCAGGTGTCCACATATCGATATGGAAGTAATCCAAAGCTGTTGCATCAATAGTACTCGATGTAAATTCAATACCTGCAAAAACAAGGCTAGTGTAAAGTTTTACATCATCCCCCTGTATTTGCACATCACTAACATTTGCATTATCCCAGTCTGCTGACCATGTATTAACAGGATTATTTGTGTAAGCATTACTGAATAAAGAGATAACACTATCACTTGGATACATCGGTAATGGAGCAGCAGTAGCCGGCTCAGGAATAGGATCTACATTGCTTAGAGGTAACTGAATATTGTCAAAATAGAGACTATGATCCTCTGTTCTGGCGTTGAAATCAGGAATCACTATTAAGCGACTATATGTGTTTCCAATATAGCCAGAGAAATTAAAAGAAATCTCTTCCCATTGATTAGTCAATGTATTAGCAGACTGGAGTTCAACAGGTGCACTAATACCTTCAAATTTAACAGCAATGGTACTTATTATAGGCTTGTAAACCATAATAGTTATGTTTGTATTGCTTGCATTAAATTCAAACGGATCAATGTCATCTGTGAAACAAAGTGCCCAGGGTTGTCCACCTTGTCTGGCAGTAAACATTGCACAATTGGATGATGTATTAATGCCGGTACCATTAGGATTAGCAACAAATGTAACCGGTGGGTTATCACCATTCTCACCAACTGTCCAGCCCCATTCTGCTCCAAGGCTTCCCGGTTCAAAGTCCACATTGACATACTGTGCAAACATAACTGCACTTATCATTAATACTAAGATTGTTATTATGTTCTTTTTCATGGCTTCTCCTAGATTAATTTCCTATCTAACAGCATCACTAACTGCATTAACATGATAGAATTTTCTACTGGTCTGAACAGTGCCTGTCCAGTTAGTTCCATTGTAAGCTCCCCCTGAAACAGGAGTATAGACTCCATCAGGTGTGTCAGATTCATAAACAACATAGGATGTTGCTCCAACAACTTCATTCCAGGAAATGGTTACTTCATTAGCGTTTACTAAAGCTGTGACATTTTGTGGTATCCCAAGAGCAACAGGATTGTCATTGTAGAAGTACACATTATCTACATATACGGTATTAGGAGTTCCAGAGATTATTAACTGAGCTAAGTGACCTCTGGTTGTAAGATTGATAAAATCTGTTAACGGGATATCAAGACTAACCCATGATTCTGTATTCATTGTAGTCTCACCGAATGTCAGCTCATGCTCAACATCATCACCACCACCCCACACTCCGTTAGCACCGAAATCAACAAGCTTTACTTTAAACTGTGAAGGTGCTGAAGTATCGTCAGGTGTCCATACATCCATATGGAAATGGGTCATTGAAGTCGCATTAATTGTCTGAGAAGTAAACTCAATACCGGCAAAAACAAGGTTTGTGTATAGTTTCACATTATCAGTACTGATTTGTTCATCGGTTACATCTGCCAGGTCCCAAACAGCAGACCAGGTATCAACTGTGACATCCTGATAGGCGTCGCTGTATAATGAGATTACATTAGCACTAGCAATAGATGGTGTAGGAGCTGGAGCTTCAGGTACCGGGTCAGCAATTATGAAGTTGATTGTATATGTCAAAACTGTTGTGTTATCATCAGCAGTGACTACGATTTCACATGTCCCGGGAATTGTTGCTGGATTATTCACTACATAACTTGCGTTGGGGTCGTTTGTAGTCGCAGCGACTGTTGGTATTACCACTGTGCCATTGGGAAGTTCATAATCATAGCTAAGAACTAACTGAGAGAACCCGTCTATTGTTGTGCCATCAACTCTAAGGTCAGAGAGAGTAGCATCAGTACCTGCAGTTGCTGGAGTTTTCCAGAAATAGATATTATCAAGATAGATCGTAGATGGGTTTACGCCTGCCTGACCATCAAACTTAAGTTGATGGATATTACTCATAGAAACACCAGTAAAATCTGATAACGGGATATCGTAGCTGTTCCAGGTTAATGGTGTAATTGGTGTTAAGGAAACTAAGTGCTCTCCTGTAGTAGCACTTATTGGGGAGAACAATACTACCGTCGCATCTTCTGTCCACATATCTATATGAACATATTCCATTAGTGATAGGTTCTGATTACCGTTCAACTGGGTTCCCTGATAATTGAAAGTATCATACTTCATCATATTGTTACCACTAACATCTTCAAAACTAACCTGAGTTGTCTGTCCCCAGAAAGGATTAAAGTTAGTACCTGCAATATCGTTATATGAATCACTATAGATTGAAATTACATCTACTGCAAGATTTGATGGATCCGGTGCAGGATCTGTTACAGTGGCAGGTGGAGCTTCAACAGTGAAGTTTATGTAATAGGCTTCAGTATTGATACTATTTTGAGCAGTAACAACGACTTCAGTTGTTCCCGGTAAACCAGGGGCATCATTAACTACATATGAAGCAAAAGGATCAGCAGTTAAAGCTGTTACAACAGGTACTGAAGTAGTTTCCCATGGAAGTAGAACATCATAAACGATAAGTGATGGGGAAAAACCTGAGACTGTTGTTCCATTTACTCGCAAATCAGCTAAAGTTGCATCTGTACCTGCCTGTACAGGTGTTTTCCAGAAATAGATATTATCAAGATAGATTGTAGAAGGTGTAACACCAGCTTGACCATCAAACTTGAGCTGGAATATATCTGTCATTGAAACACCTGTAAAATCTGTAAGAGGAATATCGTAGCTATTCCATGAACCAATGTTAATAGGTGTAAGAGAAACTAAATGCTCTCCTGTAGATTGGCTTATAGGAGAGAAAAGAATAACAGTTGCATCAGCAGTCCATAAATCGATATGTAAATACTCCATTGTTGCAAAGTTATGGGCACCAGCAAGCTCTGTACCTTGATAATTGAAGATGTCATACTTCATTACATTGTTACCTAAAATATCTTCAAAAGATACTAGCGTTGATTGTCCCCAGAAAGGATCATAGTTTGTTCCGGTTATATCTGTAAATGAGTCACTATAGATAGAAATTACATTTTCCTGTAATTCATCAGGAGTTGGTGCCGGAGTATCTAATACCGGTGGTTGATAAACGGTGAATGCAATACTATATGTAAGTATTGTAGCACCATCTTCAGCAGTTACAACAACATCAGTTGTTCCAGGTAATGAAGCAGCAGCGTTGACTATGTAGGAAGCGTTTGGATTGTTTGTAGTTGCAGTTACTGTGGGCACTACTGTTGTACCTTCAGCAAGTTCTACATTATAAAGATAGGTGCCAGTTGCAAAGCCATCTATTGAAACACCATCAATAAGTAAATCGGTTAAACTTGCATCATCACTAAGTAGTGGTGCTGTATAAAAATATATGTTATCAAGATAGATTGTTGAAGGAGTGAAACCAGCCTGTCCATCAAACTTAAGTTGATGAATGTCAGTAAATGATAAACCAACAAATGCTGTTAAAGGAATATCATAGCTGTTCCATACTTCAGTTGTGATCGGAGTTAGTGATACAGCATGTTCACCGGTTGACGCACTTATCGGAGTGAAGTTCACAACTGTAGCATTATCAGTCCACATATCAATATGCACATGTGTCATAGTACTTAGGTTATGAGCCC
>JAFGVF010000315.1 GCA_016938155.1 Candidatus Cloacimonadota bacterium | reverse complement strand
GTCTTTCTTCACCTCCAATTCGGCAGATAGGAATGCAACAAAATTCAGGATCGGTTGATCCATCTTGTAATGAGTGTATTTACGCCCATTCTCTTCCCACTCTTTAATAACATATCCGGGAGATATGGCTGTTTGTGAGGGAATAGTACTCATCACAACTTCGTAATTTACCCAGTCGGAATCATTGGAGATATAGGTATTCATGCGAGCTTTCTCATCATCAACCTTTGCCATCCTTTCTTTAGGTGGCAAACCTTGCTTCTTTCGCTTGTCCGGGCTCGAAATCTCTCCTTCTGAATTATAGGCAAAAGAGGGCACAAATTGTTTATTGTTAAGGAAAGTCCCGTTTTTTACAACCATAGTGGAGTTAAATCCCTTAGGTTTTGAAATGAACTCGAAATGGGATTCAAAGCTCTCTCCGGGCATTAATGGCTCATCGAATCTATAAACACGAATCCCTGAATCTTCATCATTAAGAGTTATCCGGCATGGTTTACTGAAATCAAGCTGCACTAACTCCAGATGTTGATTATACTCCACATACATGGAATCAAGAGGTACACTTTCCTTATTCTTCAGCACCAATGTACCACCAAATACACCTCTTCTTTCTTCAGGGTAAAGGTCAACTTTAAGGCTTACATCCGTCACTCTTGGTCCGGGCATTCCATCATATTTCTTATATGTTCTTTCATGGTCTGCTGACTTCTTCGTCCATGTTTTGCTGAGATGGTATTCATTTGTGATATTTGTGTCATAAAAGATAATCGAAGCTGTTGCAAGATATAGTACAACAAGTGTTCCTCCAATGATTTTTGCTCCGGGAGTAAACCTTTGTTGAGCAAGGAGATGTCTTTCCTTCACATTGTTATTTCTCCCTCGTACAGTATAAAGATAGGCAAATAAAAGTCCTAAACCGACAAAGGAACTCCAGAGGATTGTACTAATGATATCCTTCATCAGATTACCGTTCCATCCTGCCATATCGGAGTAGCTTCTGCCAATTCCAGAACCATAATTGAACAGAGGATGCTCCAAGCCGATTAAGGAAATGAAACCACTTATTGCCACAATACCGATAAAGATAAAGTGCGAAAGATATTTGTTGTTTACAAGAGTATGAACAGTAAATGCGATTGCTGTTAGTCTGGCATAGG
Source organism: Candidatus Cloacimonadota bacterium (assembly GCA_016938155.1). Taxonomy (GTDB): domain Bacteria; phylum Cloacimonadota; class Cloacimonadia; order Cloacimonadales; family JAFGVF01; genus Zophobacter. Next base: position 2,659 of record JAFGVF010000315.1, on the reverse strand, counting down.
TAGAGAGCTGGGAGAGAAATTCCACCAGATACACATCAGGCTTGATATTTGTGAAACCGCTGATAAGCTGGAATCCAACAGCCAGAAGCATGGAAAGCAATACAATCATCATCTCAACTGTGAGCATGGCAAAGTATTTTGAAAAGAGGAATACCCAGCTTTTTGCAGGAGTACTGTCAAGAATCAGATCCATTCTGTGGATTCGACTCATCCACAGTAATTCACCTGTAAATAGTGTTATTATTATCATCAGAAGTGTAGCTGCACCGCCCTTGACTCCTGTCAGCACTTGATATGTAACAGGCAAAGTTTCAGTCTCATATATCTGTCCTGTAGTTTTGATGGTAAGACCGACCAGAACCAATCCTACAACAACCAATATCCAGAAATAAAATCTGGTGGTTATGCCTTTTATCTCCAATTTAGTCAGATAATAGAGCTGTTTCAGAGATTGTGACGGAGTAAAGCTCTTCCTGATACTTTTTAAATCGATAGTAATCGGTTTGAATCTTGAGTTATCTCGTTCTCTTTTACCTGCTTTACTACGAGACATCGGGTAAGCAAAGGTCGTTTTAATAAAAGAAAGCCAAAAGAATGCAAACCCGATACCTAACCACAACAGCCGATTATAAATCAAAACCGGCTCTAAAGGAACCAATTCTGTATTTCTTTGTGCAGGCGTCATCTTAGAGGTTATGAAATCGGAGGTACCCATGGCAAAAGGATCAAGTAATGCTACAAGTTCCTTCATACTGATTTTTTGTGAGAATGACGATAGAATCAGATAAACAACAAGCAGTAAAATAGCTGTGATATATACCCATACCTGTTTCTTGGTTAAAGCACCTACGGCAAAGAATATTCCGCAACTGATTATCATATTCGGGAGAACAACTGTCGCATAAGGCATCAGATATGCCAGAATATCAGTTTTTCCGAAGTAGCTTCTATCCAACCATGGCAGCAGGGAGGCGACAAGAATCCCGAGTCCGATTGTCAGCATAATCATCGTTAGGACAATAGCATTCCCGAGGAATCTTCCCAATAGATAGCTCATTTTACTTATCGGTTTGGAATAAATCAGTTGGAACATGTTGTATTCATGGTCTCTGCTGACAGCATCCCCCGAAAAGGCAGCACAAAAGAAGACAGCAATCAGTTGAAAACCCAGAATTGTGGAATGAATAAAGAACGGTGAGTTGATGAGAATCCTCTCACCCCCTCCAATCACATTTACTCTCATACCGGTGAAAGCTCCGGCAGCAACCACTACCGTTAGAACCGATATGAGGAAGAATATTCCCATATACACATAAGTGGATATTTTTGATAAGCGATATTTCAGCTCAAAGATAAGCATTTCCCTAAACATTCAGCTTACCCCCTACACAATTTCATCAGCAGGAATAGTACTGAAATATACATCTGACAAATCCGGTTCTTTACTCGTGAACGACTCATCCGGTAATTCTTCGCTGAGTACGGTAATTTGAACCTGTCCGGCTTGCAGTTTTGTGGAAATCACCTTGAATCTGTCACTATAATTCTCGATTTCACTTTTATCAATCAGCCTCTTCCAAAGCATACCCTCCAGATGATTAATTGATTGGATAGGGTTGTCGCAAAGAAGCACTTCTCCTCTGTGAATTATGGCAAATTCGGAGCATAACTCACTTACATCCTCTACAATATGTGTGGAAAGTATTACGATTCTATTTTCACCCAAGGCTGAGAGAATATTGTAAAAATGATTCCTCTCTTTGGGATCAAGACCTGCTGTAGGTTCATCCACTATTAGTAAATCCGGTTCCCCAAGAAGTGCCTGTGCTATCCCGAATCTTTGTTTCATTCCACCGGAATAACTGCCAAGATGCTTCTTTTTTACATTAAAGAGATTTACTTCATTAAGATAGTGGTTCACCACCTCTTTTCTTTCCCGGGGATTGACAATTCCTTTTAATCGGGCAAAGTGGGTTAACATATCTACTGCTGAAATATTGGGATAAAAATCAAAATCCTGTGGCAGAAAACCAAGTCGTTTCCGGATTTCCATCTTGTTTTCAGTAACATCAATGCCATCGAATGTTATCGTACCGCTGTCTGCTTCCTGCAGGGTTGATATTGTGCGCATAAGAGTAGATTTTCCTGCTCCATTCGGACCAAGTAAGCCGAACATTCCCTCTTTGATGGTCAAGTTTACCCCTTTTAAAGCCTGTACTCCATTGGAATATGTCTTTACAAGGCTGTCGATTATCAACTCTTTCATTAATTCTCCTTCCCTTTAGTTATTTCTAAGCGGTTATAACATAAATGATTTTATATGTTTTCGTTACACCTTTTTCTGTTTTTTATTTTGTCAACGAACTTCTTTAGAAATCTATCATCTCCATATCTTAAGAGTACAGCTAAAGCAGTACCTCCAATGTAAGACAACTCTCCTGATTTGTTGGGAATCTTTTCATCGCAATTGAGGAAAATTGCGTTAAGTACTGCGACTCTCCTGAGTTGCTGACAATTCGTAGAATTGTGCTCTTCTAAATAGCTCTCTGAGCTCGCACCATTACGAACAGATGTGAGTTCGGGGCAATGCGAAAAAACAGCAACTATTCCGAGAACGCCTATTTTACATTATTTCCTCGCCCTTGAGGGGAGAGGGTAG
>JAFGVF010000314.1 GCA_016938155.1 Candidatus Cloacimonadota bacterium | reverse complement strand
CGGCTAAGACATAGTCTGCATGAGTAGCAAATCCAAGCAGATTAGCTCTTTTATGACGAAGTTTTACTATTTTTTTACAGTTTTCTTTGTTGTCGAACTCACCTTCATTCGCTATCAAAGCAGTTGCAATACTAATCTTTTTCCTCAACTCACGGTTCGATGCATAAGTAATCACAGGCATAATGCTGGGAGCTTGCAAGTTAAACATCCATCCCTCTTTATGTCCCTTCTGTTTGGCTAAATATGCAGCAGCTTTGAGTGAATTTTCGGGGATACCATTCAATTCATCCTTGTCGAGAATAAGTAATTCATAAGCATTTGTCGAGTTCAGTACATTCTGGGAATAAGTTGGTGATAATGAGGATTGCTCCATATCAATTTGCATCAAAGTATTCTTGTCTTCATCCGAAAGCATAGCTCCGTTACGAACAAAGCTCTTGTACTTTAATTCAGTCAATCTCTTTTGTTCATCATTAAGGTTGAGAGCGTCCATATTATCATAAACTTCTTTGACTCGAGCGAACAGAATGGCATCTGTAGATAGTTTACTCCCGAACTGAGCAAACATTGGTGAAATGATTTGAGCAAGAGCTTTGAACTCGTTGTCGGAGTGCGTACTTAAGAGATTGTAAAACACAGATGCAACATCACCCATCAACTCACCTGTTGTTTCTAAGGCAAGGATAGTATTTTCAAAATCTGGCTTGTTAGGATTATTTTTTATTTGTTCTAAACTCTTTTCTGCATCTTCAACTCCGAACCTTGCAGCCGGTTCAAAGTGTTCAAGTTTATATGAGTCAAGCGGGAACAGGTTATACTTTGTAACTCTTTTCCGTTCAATTAAGGGATTGGATTGCATAATGTCTCCTCGGTTTTTTGTTATATTTGTAATTATTAAAATCAAATCTGAATGACCTTTGCAACATTACTTCGTGCGAGTACATCTCGGGATCATCCGGTTTAAGTGCAAAGGAATAGGATATCTTAAAGCGATACGGGAGACTAACCCTGAAGGTTGCATTGTGATCTACTATCATCTTAGTCTTCTTTTCCAAATCAGTTGTCTCCTGAAACAGTGCTGTGTAATCTAAATAGATATTACGCGTCAAATACTTACCTGCATTTATCTTTAGATTGTCAAGCAGAATTGATGAGCTGAACTCAACTATCTGGCTTTCCTCTCTCTTTATGGCATCAGACTGGTTTATCACATAGTTGGAATAAACATTTTGCAGGAAGCCGAAATCTATATATAGGAAATCTAATTTGAGCATTTTCCTGATATTATTCTCAACGGGATAAAGAATCGGGTTCAGATAATAGCTGTTCAGATTACCTTCAAGCATTTTTAATGCCTCATCCTTCCATATAGCACTCTGCTGATCAGCTGAAAGGTCAGCAAGGTCACTTTCATAGCGTAAGCGTGCCAGAATACTCATTGTAGAACTATCATTAGGATTATCACTTGTTATCTTGAAGGTTAGCCTGTCTCCAAAGGATTTGGTAGTGTCATCATTAGTATCAATAGTTAAAAATATTGTTGTTCCGTCCGCAGTTTTGTGATATAATTCGCCGAGTAGATACTCACCTGAATACTGGTTAATTCCAACTTCAAAATAATCTACTTTAAAATTTATACCGAAGAAAGCAAAGGTACCTGAATCTGCATTTATCAGCAGCTGTTTAACAATCCATTCTTCTCCGTTATAGAGAAGATGAATAAAGCTGTTTTCTTTTACGGGGATATTAGCCGGATAAGTGATATATCGGCTGTTTTCATCAAAATATATTATGGTATCCATTCTGAATGGAAGGAGGGGAAATTCCTCCACGACAGACTTCTTTCTACCCAACGGATTCAATTGACCGAATAGCTTCAGCAGATTATCAACTTCAGGTGGATATAAAGCCAAGGCATTTCTTAAAATCACATCAGATTCTATGTACAAGTCATCAAAGGGACCTTCTACAATTGCTTCCTTACGGTTTCGCCCTTTGATAATGGCATTAGTTAAGGTGTTCTCCTGAGAGTATTGTGGAACCGTTACATCAATCCCGTCAGACCCGGTTCGTATATAAAGTTTACCTATTCTCAACAAGCCTAACATTAGATCTTTTTCAGTGTTCTCTATCTCGTTCCTAATATATAGTTTCCCGCGCCCTACTTTCATTTCAAATCTATTCATACTAAGTACATTGTGATTAACAGAAAAATCGATATTGAACCCATTCAACTCTTCCAATTGTGTCTTAACAAACAGATTTCCACCCTTTATCGTCAAACCACCTTCTTGAATTGAGATACCATCTTCCATCATAACAATCTCTGCCGACAAATTAGCCGGAAGCTTACCTTTATCTACCAGATTAAGATTTTTTAGGACTTTCGCCAAATCCGATGACATGGTTAGGGATATGGACTTACCGTTAAGGATGGTCTGTCCGTTAAGAATATTATAACCCAAAGCTCCACTTACATTTAAATCCACTTGGTCTTTACTGTATAGATTCAACTCCTCGACAACCAGACTATCCGGATATTGTTTGACTTCTGCGATTACTCTTGATAAACTGAAAGTTCCTGCACTTAATCCTGACGAAGAAAGAGTCGCGTGTAGAATTGGTATGTCTTTATTTGCTTGGAGGAATCTGGCATTAACTTTGCCTGATACTTTTCCCTTCAAGACTTTAGTGAAGATATTGCTTAACTCCAAATCAGTGAACGACCCTCCAACATCAAGGTCAACTTTATCTTTAAGAGAGAGATAACCATCTAAAATGAGTTTATTCTGTAGCAGCGGATTCGTGATAGTGTTAACAATATTAACCCTTTCAAGGTTACCATTTAGGACAACTTCAGTAGAGAATTCTTTCAAGATATCATAGGAAAAGTTATTAACATTTATCTTACCGTTCACCAGACTATCGGAATTACTGTTAAAATCAATGTTCAAATCCAGCAATCCTGTATATTGATTCGCCTGATAATTCGTCATTTTATACTTCATCAACTCTTTAATATCAATATCTTCACCACTTATCTTGAACCCATAAACCGGTTTCGGGGATAGTTTAATCCAGCCGGAAGCAATAAGTTCGTTATTTATTCCGAGATTCCTCACTACAATGGAATCTTCATAACTTGCGGCTTCAATCTCCGCATAGAAATTTCTGTTATTGATTAAGGAACTTTTGGTAAAAGCACTCAACTCTCCCCTTTTATCTTTAACATCGTATTGAAAATCAGACATAACTCTTGATTCAAAGGTCAATCTACCGACATCAGAAATTCTCATCTGAGAATCAACAAAGAATTTCCCGTTTTCCAGTAGTACTTCCGAATTACCGTTAATTTGGAGGTTTGTCAGTACCTCCGGGAGAACCTTTTTATAATAGTTGCTAATAACAATATCTCGAT
>JAFGVF010000313.1 GCA_016938155.1 Candidatus Cloacimonadota bacterium | reverse complement strand
TAGCTGATAATCAGGTCGTATTCATCAAACAACAGCTTTATCTCCATAAGCATGGTAAGCTCAGACGCAGGGTCCGGTAGAAACCAGCGTTTCACCACAAAGCTGTCACCTTCAAAACATCCCGCCCCCAGTAGTATAGCATAGGAACCACCTCCCGTGTTTAGACCTGTTGACTCTGTATCTATAAAGAGATACTTGTTAATGGGTATATCCCTCGGGATCTTCTCTTTCATCAGGATTACCTCTGCAATCTGTGGAATCTCTACAGTAAAATTCCCAAACTGTGTCCCTAAGGGAAATCTCTCCTCGGAATAGAATACATCTCCGGTTTCTCCAGAGATATACTCACCTCTGATAAATTCATGGATATTGCATTTCTGCTGTTCAACTGACTCTATTTGTTTGCCCTCAAGCTCTTTGAATATGGAATCCCAACCTTTCATCTTAATTACCTCTATTAAGCTCTTTCAGCATTTCCAAAACTATCTCTTTTGCACCCTCTCCCTGTTCCGCTACGGGACCAACACATGCCGGACAGCCATCTTTACAGGGGCAGGCTTGCACATGCCGCTGCCCTTCTTTCAGCAGAGTCGGGAATATCTCGTATAACTTCTTCGACAACCCTATTCCCCCGGCAGCACTATCATGGAAGATAACGGCACACTCCTCCTCCGAGAGATTATTGTTTGCCTTGTAGTTCACCCGAATATCCTTACTGTCGCACATCAAGTAGATGGGGGCAATATTGCCGAACAGATAGGATAATCCCGCTAATCCGCTTTGGATAATCAACTTCTTCTCCGCTTCCCTATGACAGGCAGGACATAAGGTAATCAGATTCTCAGGGGCGTTAGCTTGAAGTCGGTTGGGAAAGGTTCGGAACGGCTTGATATGGTGCACATCAAAAGCTTTATCTTTCTCTTCAACCTGGCAGGCTTGACATGTATGCTTATCTCGTTCCCTTATTATCTTTTTTAGATTAGTCCAACCCGGACCGTAGTCATTCTGCCTATTATTCCAAGCACCTTTCTCTTTCAGGCTATTGATGGTTTCATCTTTAAATCCGAGCCAGAACCCATCGGTTATCAGCTGTACGGGAGGCATTTCAAGGTCAAAATAACCCAGGATCTCGTTTGTATGCCATTTCATCTTCTTATATCCCGTCACGGTATCGGTTACCTGAATCTGTCCGATATAGGCATTTAGCGTGTCGGCATCCTTCTCGCTATATTTCTCCAACAGCTCATACTCCGTTTTACTCATGACCTGCGTGAAATAATCACATTTTATCGCATCCAGCACAGCCTCTTTCTTCTCAAAATCGAGCTCGTTAACATAGTAGGTCTCACCGTTATGGATGTAGATTGCCTCGGGGTGAACCATCCAATAGGCACTGGGTTCATCCACAATCCCGATTGTCGTTCCATTGGATTGGAGTCTGAAATTTCTGTTTCCGGTACTTCGCATTGAGAACTGTTCAGCAGGAAACTCAGCCGATTTCCAATAGTATCGTTCCTTTGATTGGTAAGCCTTTCCCATCTTCTGAAGCAACTGCAGGTAACGGGTTAGGTCCTCGGGATTGAGGTTTCCGAATTTCTCTCCGGTCAGGAACGGCTTTTCAAAGAGGGCACATTGCAGATGAAAAAGCAGAATATAGGGATTATCGGGATTGATTAGAGGCTCTTCGGGAGAACGGTCTAATAGGAATTCTGGATGCTGTACCAGATACTGGTCAAGCAGCCCTGAACCGGCAACAAAGATAGTCATCGATTCGGTTGCCTGTCGTCCGGCTCGTCCACTCTGCTGGAATACGGAGGCAATGCTACCGGGATAACCGCTGATTACCACATTGTCCAGTCCGCCAATATCGATTCCCAACTCCAGAGCGTTCGTTGCAACCACCATCTTTATCTCTTCTGCTCTCAACTTATTTTCAATCTCCCTGCGTTCCTGAGGCAAATATCCGGCTCGATAGCCAAGAATGGAATCTTTCAACCCAACTTCTGAGCTTTGCAGATATGAGATAAGCAATTCTACTGAGCGTCTGGTTACGGTGAATATCAGGGTCTGACCCGGAAAATCATGCAGGAATGAACCGATTCTCACCGTCTCCTGAATCAGGTTCCTACGGATGCCAAGCTCCTCATTGATAACGGGAGGATTATAGATAATGAAATGTCGCTCACCATGCGGAGAGCCATCCTCCTCTACAACTTCGAATTCAGATTCTATCAGGTTTGAGACAAAGGGTCTGATGCCTGAAAGTGTGGCGGAAGTGAGTATGAATTGAATATCTCCACCGTAATGTGTGCTAATCCGCTTAAGTCTTCGTAACAGGTTTGCCAGATGAGAACCGAACACACCTCTATATATATGTACTTCATCAATGATAACATATTTCAGTCGGGCAAAGAACTTACTCCATTTCGTATGATTAGGTAGAATCCCCAGATTCAGCATGTCGGGATTTGTCAGAATAATCCGATTACTTTCCCTAATCCGGTTTCTCTTTTCTGTGGGAGTATCTCCGTCATAAATCCCTACCTCCTCTTTAATCCCGGTATCTTTTAAGAGAGCACCCAGCTTGTTAAACTGGTCCTGTGCCAATGCCTTCATGGGAAACATCATCAGGGTCGTAAAGTCTCTACTAAGGAGAAGGTCATTCAAAACAGGCAACTGATAACAAAGACTCTTTCCACTGGCTACACCGGTGGTAATAACCGTGTTCTTTCCTGAGAGAATATATTCCATCGCCTCAGCCTGATGGGAATAAAGTCGATCGATGTGACTCCTTTGCAACATCTCCACAATGGAAGCATGTATGCCTTTGGGTATCTCCAGATACTTTGCTGCCTGCATCGGCTTATCCGATTGCACGGTGATATTATTCCTGAATGACGGATTCTCTGTGAAGTATTCGTACATCTTTATCCTTCCTGCTCTGATTGATTTTGGTTATACTATGATAGATTTTGTGTCAATGAATAATGCAGAACAAGCATTTTTAAGCCCTATAATGTGAAGTACAATTAGTTAGTATATAAAGTCTCGGAGTTATCTTCATGTTCCCTTTCCCTTCTCTTCCTTCCCTATTCTTAAATTTTAGCGATTATAGACCCTCAATGCCCCGCTTTGAGACAATGGGAAAAATGTAGGAAAAGTTATGAACAAATTGTGGATAACTTTAGCCTATCCCAGGGAGGGTCTAGGGAGGCTCTAGGGAGGTTCCAACGAAATTCCACCGTTTTAAAGCAGAGCAGTAAAGCGGAAATTCCGGAAATAGGAAAGGGGAGAGGAAAACAAAGAGGACTTAGAGGGCAAAGAGGACTTAGAGGACTAACAGAGACAGGCAGAGATAATCACTAAACTGGTGTTTGATTCTTGTCCATTTCGTCCTCTAAGTCCTCTATGTCCTCTAAGTCTTCTCTGTCTTCTCTACACCACTCGCAGAAAAAAAGTGGATTCTTGTTAATTCGGTGTTAGAAAAGAGGGATACTGGTGAATAATTGTACAAATATTTGCAAAATTGTATTAGCTTAAATAATAGTGAATTAGCTAAAGCAGATGTCTTGCAACAAAAGATAGATTTACTTTTTTTATTGACGCCATAACGGAGGTTCATAGGTTGGCGAAACACTCTTCAGGAGTTAATGCAAATTAGCGAAAGGTTGAGTGGATGTTCTTTAAAAGTGTAATAGAAGTGAGTGAATATACAAGCCAAAACAAAGTCAATTATGATAATGGAGAGTTTGATCCTGGCTCAGGACGAACGCTGGCGGCGTGGATTAGGCATGCAAGTCGAACGAG
>JAFGVF010000312.1 GCA_016938155.1 Candidatus Cloacimonadota bacterium | reverse complement strand
TCCGGTAGGTCCACTAAACTGAATCCAGCCGTTTGTACCAAGAGAAACCTGGGTATAGTCAACTCCAAAGTAATTGAATGTGAATCCAATGTCTACTGTTGCATAGCCATCATCCGGACTGGTATAAGTAGGAGTCATTCCTGTTGCACTTATATCATTCCAGGCAAATGTAGGTTGATAACCTAAACCGTTTCCTCCGGGAGTACTGTTGGCAAAGTAGTAGCCACCATAAAGTGTACCGTCTCCACCAAAGTTCTGGTTAGACTGAACTGTGAAGGATCTAACGGCAGCAGGGTCTGGACCCTCACCGTTTGGATTGTAACCGGTTACATACCAGTAATACATGGTTTCATAGTTCAATGGAGTTGTGAGGGTTACACCAGTAACTGCACCAACATCGGTCATTGTATAGTTTGTACCATCATCACTGATATAGAGGTTATATCCAAATGCCCAAACATCAGCACCCCATGTGAATGTAGGATACTCACTTACACCGGTTGCTAAGTCAGCAGGGAGTGTCATTGCAATTGCACTTGGTGTATTGGCATAAGTTGTAAAGCTCCAGGTTGCATAACCGGTAGCGTTACCATTACTATTATAAGGAACAACTTCCCAGTAATAGGTTGTGTTTCCAGCAAGACCTGTAGCAGCATAAGTTGTAACTGATCCATTATCCAACATATTCTCAATATTTGTTGGAGGATTATCTGTACCGAAGTTCAGATAATATCCATCTGCTAATGCATCAGTATTCCAGCTGAGAGTTACATCAAAGAATGTACCGGTAGCACCATCAGCAGGAGCAATTAAGGTAACTGGATTTGGAGGTGTAGCAGCGGTTGTGAAGCTCCAAACTGAAGCACCAACTGCATCACCGTTTACATTATATGGAACAACCTGCCAGTAGTATGTCATACCACCGGTAAGTCCGCTGTAAGAATAGCTAAGAGCTGTTCCCTGATCTGCACCGTTAAGAATATCGGTTGGAGGATTATCAGAACCGAAATAGAGGTCATAACCATCTGCATAAGGCACTGAGTTCCACTGAAGTGTTCCACCGGTAAGCTGATCAATAGCACCATCTGCAGGGGTTACAAGGGTTGTAACAGCAGGTGGTAATGTATTATCAAAGATATAGATATCATCAAGACAGATATCACCATAGAAACTTGTTGATTCCATTCCTCTGAAATCGAATGAAACTGTCTGACCTGCATAAGCAGTCAAAGAAACATCTGCTTGCATCCAACCATTGGTAGCTGCACCTGTTGGGTTGGTAAATACGGCAACAGAAGCATCAGTACCGGTTCCGGTGATCACATCAATATGAAGTTCTGATGTATTTGCTGCATCACCAATCCAATACCAGAAGGAAAGAACAGGAGCTGTAACTGCACCAAAGTTGAATGGTGGTGTGTAGAGATGAGCGGGAACAGTTTCCGGTGATGAATCATCAATACCTATGTAATATCCACCATTTCCTGTATGCTCCGCTGTGGCACCATGTCCGCCAAATTCGTTTGTAGCGAATGTCCATGCTCCGGTTGCAGGGTCAATTGACCAACCGATTGGTACGGCTGAAGTGTCAAATGACTGGGTATATGGGAATACGGAAACAGTTGCTTCGAAGCCTGTTCCTTGAACAGGAATATTATGTGTCTGACGGGTAACATTGTCGATTATCACAATATTATCTGTTACCAAACCTTCGATTGAAGCATTGTAAGTAACATCAAAGGAAGCTGACATTGTTGAAGGAATAGTCAAAGGATAACTATTCAGATCAGTTAATGTGAAATGAGTCCCGTCTGCTAAAGCAATAGGATCACTGATTATCAGGTCTGCTCCACCGTTATTCTGAATAGTAAAGGTTTGTGGGGCACTACTTAAACCGGTAAATACAGTACCGAAGTCTTTCGATTCAGGATTGATAGAAAACTCTGGGACGGCTGGTACATCACCGAATTCCAGACGAGCATTAGGATAAGCTGAAACCAATGTACCTACTGGAGGTGTTGCTGGATTAGCATTTACACTATCACTATAATGTCGGATGGAAGTTCCTGCCGGAGCTGTTGTGCAATAGAATTCTTCAGCACTTGAACCATAACCTGGTTGATTCTCTTCAACTGCAACCACTAAATTATCAGTGTTATTGTAAACAAACGGAGTTGTAAGAACAAACTCAATCCATCCATCACCCTGGATAGTTGGAAGAGGTCCGTTATATACTTCTGTAAACTGGCTAATGGGCAGCCAACTTGTTGTTGAAGCAAATGTTGTGTTGGTTGTGTGTCCCATATAGATAACCCATTGGGTAGAATTAGTAAGAGTACCTGCTTGATTGTAATGATAAGAAATCTTCTCGATTCTCTGACCGGTACGATCGATATCACTCTGAAGGTAGATGCTCTGAGAATAACTGTATCCATAATAAGGTTCAATTGGAAGTGCTAGGTTCGTTGATGTACCGATACCAATCTCGATGACATCAGCACCAAGTAGGGTATTGAAACTGTATGAGTCTGTTGTCGTTCTCAAGGAAGCAGAGTTCTTGGAAACAACCTGCCAGTAGTAAGCTGTGTTCTCAAGAAGTGTACCGGGATCATAAGCTCCGACTCCGGCAATACCATCAGTAACAACCTGAGTAACAGGTGGATTTACGGTATCAAAATACAAGTCATAAGTTTCAGTGTTCAACGCGAAATCCCAGCTTAACTGAACATCTAATGCTTGATTAACGGCACCATTAACAGGCATTGCATTGCTGATGTTACCGGGAGCCAAATCTACTGTTCTGAAATTATAAACAGGATTGTTTGTTTCAAGACGAGTAGCTGTATTCTTAGAAACCACTTTCCAATAATATACTGTATATTCCACTAAATCAGCCGGTGGAGTATAGCTTCCGCTTACTCCTGCCACTGCGTCTGCTACAACCTGAGTAACAGGTGGATTTACGGTATCGAAATACAAGTCATAAGTTTCTGTGTTTGTGCCAAAATCCCATGTAATAGTTGGTAATAAGGCTACCTCAACAGCACCTGAAACAGGCACTGCATTCGCGATTACACCGGGACCGCCTACATTTACAATTGAACCTGAGTAATCATCTGACCCTACATCCATCCCATAAGCTCCGTTATTGGATGAATAACCTTCAACTACTATGTAGTAGTCTGTATTAGCGGCTAATGAGAGATTGAACAAAGCAGAATATACTCCGTTGTAATCGTCATTTGACCACAATACTGTTGTTTGGTCAGCTGCATATACCCAAAGGTATGTATCGAAACTGGATGTCGATAAATCAATATAAAAATTAGTAAGTGGTAATACTGAATTAACCAAATAGAAAGCATCATTACTTGGATTGGCTACAGTATTGGTCAAAGTTGTTGTATCCCCTGTATCATTATAGGGCAGTGTCGTTATCTGTACAGCAGTACCAAAGGTATCTCCACCGACAGCAAACAATCCCATAACAAAAACAGATATCATAAGGATCAATATAGTTTTTTTCATATAGAAACTCCATTGTTATTAATGAGTAAACTGTTAATGGTCAATATTCATATAAATCAGATATGATCTGACTAAGTTTGAATTCGAACATCTCCTTGTCATCCTGGCGTCTTATTTCAACGCCACCCCTTTGTAGTTAATCCTTTCGTTTTGCTTCTGAGCCGTGTGTGGTAATGTGGATGTGTTTTGGTTTTTTTTCGGCTCATCCACGCAACTTTTTCAGATCTATTTACTAACAGGCAAATCTTTCCTAATAATCAGCCTGTTTTAAATATTCTACACCTATCGTATTGATTCCTTGAACCGCAGATTTCCTACTTTCCGCAAGTTCCGATTTCAATACAATGCAATTTTTGAACTATATCAACTTACCTGTCAAGACTTTTTTTCATTCTTCCAATTCTCATTAAATGTATTCACTCTCACACAATAGCATAACATACACTAAATAAAACAATTATGCCGGCTGATTTTTTTCAATAAAAAAGAGCTCGTTTTCCATTTGCTGAGTTATTTATAATACTTCTTTTTGAATTCAGTTCATTTTCTCCCATACAATCACCAACCTACTAAAGTTAGTGGCAACTGAAAGCTGAATCAACTGATAGCAGAAAATCTCAAAACAAACATAATATTTAACAAAACATTTTCTACCAATTTTTCTACCCCATTTTGCATCCCTTTATACCTCCTTCAACCACAGGTTTACCACAGGTTAGTCTCCCGTTGCTCTCCCGTTGCTCTCCCGTTGCTCGCAACGAATGGGAAACGGGTGAGAAATGAGAGAAAAATGAGTGAAAATTGTCTGGTTGAAGGAGGTGTATAATAGGAGTAGATATGAGAATGTTGTTCATGAAGCATTACAAACCGAGCAAATGAATATCACCCCTACAAACCTCATCCCCATTCAGGAGAATTACGCAACTATTATTAGATAGAGACGCACTGTTGTACACCTCTACATAAGAAAAGGGACAGTTCCGAAGAACTGTCCCTCATTATATCGAACTAACTATTAGTTATTTCTTTTCTTTCTCAGGTTGTACGATTGGTTCAATATATTCAACCCAACCATAAGTTCTGTAACTGCGTCTGATAGGAGTATAAGAATTGCTTCTTGTAACTGTATCATCTGCAGTAACTTTTACGAAGTAATGATTCCCGGGTAACAATGATGGATCCATTGCACCTGCATTAGTCAATACATTCTGAAGGAATGTTGTGCCATCACAAACAAAGTCAGGAGTTTCGGCTGCATATACATTGTACGATGTTGCACCGGCAACTGCATCCCAGGTAAGATTCATCAATCCACCTGAATAGTTAAGTACAAGGTTAGTTGGAGCATCAAGACCTGCAACAGGTTCTGCAAGACCTTCAGCTGTTGGGGCATAGCATAATGCCATGTCATCAATGAGAGGTCCGCCAACGCCATTGTTTCTATACTGGTGACCGATAGTACCGTCTGCATTCTCAATACCGATAGAGGCATCACCGGGAATTGAATTTGAACCTGTATCTCCATTAGGATTTACATAGTTCCGATATTGTATCTTGATTCTTCCACTTGGATAGAGAATTACCTGTACATCCATATATTCACTGGAATCACTATAGTCATTCCACATTTCAACTGTGTAAACAAAGTTACCGTCTGCATCATTACCATAGTAAGGTATTGAAGGTACATTGGTTGTATGAAGATCCATACCTAACATTGCAATAACATCATTAGGAGTAGTTGCACTTGGAATTGCAAGAGAACTGTATCCACCTCCGGTAGGTCCACTAAACTGAATCCAGCCGTTTGTACCAAGAGAAACCTGGGTATAGTCAACTCCAAAGTAATTGAATGTGAATCC
>JAFGVF010000311.1 GCA_016938155.1 Candidatus Cloacimonadota bacterium | reverse complement strand
ACAAAGAGTTCTGTCAGGAATTAGTTAAAGGTGACTTAACTGATGATAAGCGTGAGCAAATGAAGAAGATTTGCGAGCTGGTTATCGGTAAGTTTGCTAAATAACAGGTAACCCGGAGAATAGATGGGAAACATTAACGATATTAAGGAAAGAATAGGCAGTGTCCAAAGTACCAAGCAGATAACCAATGCGATGAAGATGGTTGCTGCAGCTAAGATGCGTAAGGCACAACAGAATATGTTTAATGCCAGACCGTATTCTCAGAAGATAATGGAACTGACCCGGATTGTACGGATAAAAAACAAAGCATCTGACAGCCCTTTTCTTGAAGAGATTAACCCTTCCGGCAAGATTCTCTATGTTTTTGTTACTGCTGATCGTGGATTGTGTGGCTCATTTAATGCCAATATAACCCGTTATGGTGAGCATTTAGTAAAAGAGAATCCCAATTGTGATGTTATCTGTATTGGTAAGAAATCCTATGACTATTTCAAGAAACGAACTGATAAGATAATTGCCCACTTCACAGGGATAATGGAGAAATTTGACTTCTTCAAGACTGCTGAAATTGCCGATAAAATTAGAGAGCTGTATCTTTCAGATTCATACAGCAAAGTAATTGTTCTTTATAATGAGTTTAAAAGTGTTTTACAACAATCTGCCAAAGAGCTGCAACTTCTACCAATCCCCGAATCGGAGGGAGATGAAGTCTCTCGAGTTGATTACATCTACGAGCCGGATGCAGATACCGTAGTGGATAATCTTGTAAACCGTTATATGCACTTTCTCATCTGGCAGATATTCCTCGAGTCCTCCGCTTCCGAGCAGAGCAGTAGGATGACCGCCATGGATAGTGCAACAGAGAACGCCAAAGAACTCATTGCAAGCCTTCAGTTACAGTATAACAGAGAGAGACAGGCTTCAATTACAACCGAAATTATTGAGGTTGCTTCCGGTGCGGAAGCAATCAACAATTAACGGAGAAGAGGTAGCTTAATGACAGAAGGAATCATTAAACAAATCATGAGTGCGGTGGTTGATGTGGAGTTTCCGGAAGGACAACTTCCCAAGATTTATAACGCACTGAAAATCACACTCGAAGATAGAGAAATTATTCTCGAAACCCAGATGCATCTGGGAGAAAATAAAATCAGAGCCATCTCAATGGACACAACCGATGGTCTTACTCGTGGAATGACTGTTGTTGATATGGGAGAGCCAATATCCGTACCGGTCGGTGAGGAAGTTTTGGGTCGCATTATCAATGTGACAGGTAATCCGATTGATAAAAAAGGTCCTGTGAATGCAGCCATGAAACTCCCCATTCATAGACCAGCACCTTCCTTTGAGGATTTATCAACAGAAGAAGAGATTCTGGAAACAGGAATCAAGGTTATCGACCTGGTAGAACCATACCTTAAAGGTGGTAAAATCGGTTTGTTCGGTGGTGCCGGTGTTGGTAAAACAGTGCTTATTCAAGAGCTGATTCACAACATTGCGACCGAGCATGGCGGATTCTCCGTGTTTACAGGTGTGGGTGAGAGAACCCGTGAAGGTAATGACCTCTGGCTCGAAATGAATGAGTCAGGAGTTATCAATAAAACCGCGATGGTGTTCGGTCAGATGAACGAACCACCGGGAGCAAGGCTTAGAGTCGGACTTTCAGGTCTCACAATTGCGGAATACTTTAGAGATATTTCCAAGAAAGATGTGCTGCTTTTCATAGATAATATCTTCCGTTTCACACAGGCAGGTTCCGAGGTTTCTGCACTATTAGGGCGTATGCCTTCCGCTGTGGGTTACCAGCCGAATCTTGCAACTGAGATGGGTGCCTTACAGGAGAGAATCGCTTCTACAAAAGATGGTTCCGTTACATCAGTGCAGGCTGTTTATGTTCCTGCTGATGACTATACTGACCCAGCTCCTGCAACCACTTTCTCTCATCTGGATGCCTCAACCAACCTTGATCGTCGTATCTCATCCATGGGTATCTATCCTGCTGTTGATCCATTGGCATCAACCAGTCGTATTCTTGATCCCAGAATTGTGGGAGAAGACCATTATTATGTTGCTCGTGAGACACAGCGCGTGATTCAGAAGTACAAAGATTTACAGGATATCATCGCAATTCTCGGTATGGATGAACTTTCAGATGAAGATAAACTTGTCGTTAATCGTGCCAGAAAGCTGGAGAGGTTTTTCTCACAGCCTTTCTTCGTTGCTGAACAGTTCACCAATACTCCCGGACAATATGTTCCTCTTAAAGAGACAGTTGCCGGATTCAAGGCTATTCTTGAAGGCGAGTGCGATGACTGGCCTGAGCAGGCTTTCCTCTTGGTAGGTAATCTTGAACAGGCAGAAAAGAAAGCTCATGAGATGAGAAAAAATGATTAATGTTGAGATTATAATGCCCGACCGCATTAAGCTTGAGCGAAAGTGCGACCATCTTGTTATTCCCGGAATTGACGGGGATTTTGGTGTTTATGAGGGGCACACTCCCATGCTGACTCAGATTCGTCCCGGCGTACTGCATATCAGTTACGGCGGTAAAGAGGAAAACTATGCAATTCATGACGGTTTTGTTACTGTCGAGAATGACCATGTTCTTATCCTCTCTGAAAGAGTAGAGTCGGCATCAGAGATTGATTTCAAAAGAGCTGAAGAGGCAAGGGAAAGAGCTGAGAAAAGATTGAAAGAATCTTCAGGTGATATTGACTTCCGCAGAGCTGAACTTGCTATGCGTCGTGCTGTAACGAGATTGAATATTAAGAAACACTAAAACAAATCAATAAATATGAAAAAGACCGGACTGCAAAGCCCGGTCTTTTTTATTTTTGTAGGGGCGAAATGTGTTCGTCCCTCTTTGCCTCGTAGGGACTTAATATTTTAAAACCATCATTATTTATTTCACATGTAGCATTTTATTTAAAGATGAAACAAAACCATCACTCACAACTTTGTAGAAATATATACCTGAAGAAACTGTTTGACCTTTCTCATTATCTCCATTCCAGGTTACATCTGGAGAGTTTATTGGAATCTGTTTAACCATCTGCCCCTTGATATTGAATATCTCCACTCTGGCATTATGCAGAGGTTCTTTGGTATTTACCCGGAAAGTGGTGCAAGTAGTAAATGGATTTGGATAATTGTTAATATCTACAACAACATGTTGTACCTGTTCATCAACAGAATTAAGATTAAGTGTATAGATGGTTGCGGAATTACCGGCTAAGCCGTCGGAGATAAGGATATCATTATATCCGTCACCGTTAAAATCTCCTAAATCCATGCCGAGACCTGTATCTGTACCAAGAGAATCCTGAGGGATTGGTATGATGTAAGCCGGATCTGCAGGTATTTGAGCTCCGCCAAGATAAATAAGGGCTTCATCAGCTACTTTTGCCACAACATCATCGTACTCATCATTATTAATATTGCAGTAGAACATTGCACTTGCTCTTACATTCTCGTTACCCTGCGGTAGAGGTAGATAGACTAAATCAAAAAATAAATCATCAGCTCCCATCATGAAAAACAGGTTACCATTGGTACTTCCGCAGAAGTCACTACAACCGTCGCCATTAAAGTCACCTGAAGAGTCAAAGCTATTATAACCTGAAGGGCGAATAAATGCTGTAGATATAGTTCCAAATTCATCGCCACCACAATAAACATCTAAAGATGAACTAAAATAGTTATAGTAAACTTCAGTATGTGACATGGCTAAATCCTGAATGCCATCGCCATTATAATCTCCAATCGAAATGTACACACCTATTATCATATTTGTTGCAGGTACTTCTGTACAAATCAGATTGGGAGTAAAATCCATCGAATCCCCGCCATATACTACCCAAATGCAATCATCAATAGGACTATCAGGATTTGATACAACTATATCATCATATCCATCTCCATTCAAATCTCCGGAAGTCATGCATGTAAAGTGAGGATATCCGTATATAGATATAGTTATTGGTGAGGAAAAGTCCTGCTCAGAATCCATCAGCAAAACTTTAGCAAAGCTCATATACCAATCCGGACTACTTTGAAATAGAATATCATAGAAACCATCACTGTTAAGGTCACCTTGCCATTGGAGGAGTGAAGGTCCATCATAACCGGTAATCAAAACATCAGGACTTGTTGGTTCAGAAGTGCCTCCATAATAAACAACATAGTTCACTTCTTGGGCATTTGAATCAAAAACGCGAGTTATATAATCATCAAAGCCATCGTTATTTATATCTCCTCCATGATTATAAGCTGCAGTATAGGAAAGGATGTTATAGTAATGTCCTGAATCATAGGGATTTACAATCTGCCCTAAACTAATTAATTCATCAGCAGAGACGCTAAGCATTGTTAAAATGAATACAAATAGGATAATATACTTTTTCATATCTATTCCTCTCTACTTTAGATAAAGTAATTTCTTTGTCTTTGAAACAGTGTTGCTTTCGGTAAATCGATAGAAGTAGATTCCGGCTGATACATTTCTACCCTCATCGTTTCGCCCATCCCATTGAGGCTCAGAATTGGGAGTTACTCCTATACTTCTAATCAGTTGACCGGTTATATTATAGATATTCAAAGTCCCTCTGTTGTCAGCGGAAAGCTTAAATGAAGTTGTAGTAGTAAATGGATTTGGATAACACCAAATCGCATCAGGAGCTTCCTGTATATCTTCTTCTATACCTACAGGATCAAGAGAGTAAATCGTTGCAGTTGTATTGTTCCCACCATTGGTGATCACGACATCATTGTGCCCGTCTCCATTAACATCGCCTAAGTCCATACCAAAATGAGATTGCCAGTAAGAGCTGGTATTAGTTACATAATATGCAGGTTCACTTGGGAATTGCTCACCTCCGAGCCAGAAACCAATGTAGTCCTCATTATTAAACTTCATTGCTACATCAGCATACTGGTCATTGTTTATGTTACAGTAAAATATCTCACCCTCAGCATTAGAATCATGACCAACAGACAAATCTACAAACGAGTAGGGAAACTGTAAATCGTCACAACCCCAATAGATAATCATCTGTCGGTCAATTACTACAATAATATCATCGTAACCATCTCCGTTGAAATCCCCATTACAAATCGGACCGACCCGAGCAGAGGAGGAGGTGAAGTAAAGAGAGCGGGTCAGTGTCCCGAAGTTAGTTCCCCCGCAGTAAATATCCATTATCATCCTATTGGAAGGTCTGCGTGAATGGAGCAGGTCTGGAAAGCCATCTCCATTAACATCTCCGATGATAATCTTTTCACCGTAGTACAAGTGATCATCGTTTGTCCCGATAAACTCAGCATCAAACAATGTATCCATTACAGCCCCGCCATACATTACAAAGACTGAAGGAATGTTAGTATCATTGAGTCCTACAACATCGTCATATCCATCATCGTTGAAATCAAATCCTCCATTAAAGACAGTTGGATACATAGCCAGAGGTAGTTGAAAACTAAGATCTGGTTCATAATCAAGACTATCATCAAGGAATGATATCTCAACGGTGGTATCTATATTGTTCGGATAATAAGTGAGTAAGTCGTTATGACCGTCTCCGTTAAGGTCTCCCTGCCAGCTTGGAATAGCTATTCGCCTTAGAGAATCGGAGTATGAATAGAAGCTGAAAGGTGAAGATGATAGAGGATTACTACCCAGAAAAGTCGCAAGACCGGTTCCATACAGTCCAATTCTCTGACAACCGGTGAGGAAATCATCAAGCCCGTCATTGTTGATATCACCACCATGTTTGTATTTTACCTGATTTTCAAAATTGAATGCCCCGATGAACTCGGCACCTTGTCCTATTTCAATAGTTCCGATAGGAGTTAACGGTTCCATAGCAAAGTTAGATAATGCAGTAATAATAAATAATATTGTGAAGAAGCCTTTCATTATCGCCTCCCGAATACAATCTTCAAACATTGCCATTTAATGTATCAAAAAATATAGTGTCAAGTAAAATAAGTTTGTTTGCTTCCCGGTGATTTATCATTTAAGAATCTGAATCAATCAAATCAAGTCATTTGCTTTATTTCATCAAAACCGTCTTCGTTAACAATATATGCTGATTAGACTTAAGTAAATGAAATATACACTACGGAGAAATCGGATTCCTGCTCCAGACTTAAGCAGATGGTTGTTATTGGGTAAAAGGGATTTGGACAGTTGGTTGAACTTGTTTCTTTGAGTCTGGCATGGTTTTTGATTGTGTGTGGGACTATGCTCAAAGACACCATATAGAAATATGTAACATGATTACCTCCTTTTAATTCTTGTGTTAAACTATATTTCTCTATCAAGTTATAATCGGTAATTACTGCCATGAGCTCTCTCTTCTATATCTCAATCTTCGGGAATCTCCCGGGAATTTCGCGGGAATCACACGGGACTCTCTCGGGCAGACCCCCGAGTTATCCACAATTTGTTCATATCTTTTTCATGTCTTATGCTCGAGGATTATAACCGGGCATTGAAAAAGCACGGTTATGTAGAGACGCATAGCCTTGCGTCTCAAAAGGGAATGCGATTTCACTTCAAAAAATGACCATTGAAAGGTCAGCAATAGTACCGCGGAACACGGAAATCCCTGCTTAATATGAAGTCTCGATTTAATACTACTTTTTCACATAGCCCAGAACGCACAAGCTCTGATTGGAGGTACTGCTTCAGCTGTACTCATTGGAAGTGGAGCTGAAGAACCGCTTCCGGGAAAATCTTGACAAAGAAGATGATGTTGCATAAGTAAAGCACATAATGGTAGGGGCAGGCCTACTGGTTTGCTCTTTTTCCTTTGTTTGTTCTTCTACCTTGAGGGGAGAAGATGGAGCATCTAAATAGATGCGGAAGATGAGGGGTTGATCTTGGTAACGCAACTGTCCTCAGTTGCAAAGAAGCGTATCATAACAACTCTGGTGAGTTTTTGGGATTACATCGACTGTGTCGATGCATTTACGGTTTGGAGTACATCGACTGTGTCGATGCTTTGGGAATTGACACAGTCAATTCACTCCATATAAATAAAAGCAGGAACTATGAATAAATACTTATTACTTCTTCTTCTCTTATCAGCATTGACTCTGCTTAAAGCGAACACAATTATAGTCTCTCCTGATGGATCACAGCACTTAACATCTATTCAGTTAGCAGTAGATGTCTCTGCAGATGGAGATACAATCTTGGTTTACCCCGGTAGATATCTTGAACATATTGATATTATTGATAAATCTTTAACTATACAAGGCCACTATGCTCTTACAAATAATTGGGATGATGTAGAAAATACAATCATAGATGCCGATTTCCAATCAAATGGTTTTAGATTAGAGAACAATGCTAATGCTACTATCAATGGCTTTCTTATAGAGAATGGAGTAGGGTATCACTATTTTGATCAATATATCTATGGTGGTGGAATTTTAGTCTATGATAGTTCTTTGAACTTATTGAATTGCATTGTCCAAAATTGTACTTCAGTTAATTCAGGAGGAATAGGAGTTTATGAAGACAGCTATGTTAACTTATCATCTAATATTATCAGAAATAACCGAGCAATTTATCAAGGTGGTGGGATTGGTTCAAGTGGAGGTGCTACTGTAGAGTTTGATCCAGTCAATCTAAATAGCATTTACAATAACTATGGAAGTGTTCAGGAAATTTACATCTATAATTCTATCTGTAACGATATAGTTTTAGATACATTGAGTGTAAATTTAACAGGTCCAGATGGATTCTTTGTATCATACTATTCCGGTCCCAATCCGACTCCACCGACTATAACAGTACAAAATGAATACTTCAATCAGATAGATTCAGATATATATGTCTCTCCTGATGGTAATGATTCTAATGATGGATTAACTCCCGAAACAGCTCTCCAGACAATTGCCTATGCCACGAGACTGGTTCAGCCCAATGTACAAAATCCGAATACTGTTTATCTCTTACCGGGAGTATATAGCAAGGATTTGAACAATCAGTTTTTTCCGGTGGCAGTTCAATCCAATACAAACTTATTGGGAGCAGGAGAAACTCCCGCTGGAGTAGTTATTGGTGAAGAATGGAATCTGAATACAGTTTCAATCTGGTTTGCTGAAAATGTAGAAGTTGGTAACTTTCAGATGAGACGAAATAATATCATAGATGAAAAAGCTATGAGTATAAATGTTTGCCAAAACATATTTGTTAGAGATATTGATTTTGGCGAAGCTCAAACGAATAGACCGGGGATTGGTATATCACGATCACATGCCATTGAGGTAAACAACTGTAGTTTCCATGACATAATTGGTAATAATGGGGATTTTAGATGTTTTACAACTTATACCAGTGACGTATATCTGAACAATGTAATGGTTTATAACAATTCAAGCACTTCTAATGAAGGTCATGTCTCCTGTTTTGATTTTGACGATAGCTCTATTGAAGCAAACAATATTATTATAGCAAACAATCATCAGGATTATCCTGGAATTCTCATGCAATATGCTAATATTGAGGGTGGCTCTGTTGGTGGGAATCTTAATCTCACAAATTTCCTGATGTATAACAACATTTCCACTGATAATTCTCACCCACTGCTAGTCTTTGTGAATAGATATGATCACAGTTACATTAACAATATGACAATAGCTCATAATACAGGTCCAACTGGTGTTCTTAGATTGGCGGGGGACTACACAGTAAGAAATAGTATATTATACAACCCTTATGCAGGAAGAGAATTGACCATCTGGGAGCCGAGTTCAGGAGATTCGCATCCAATTTACTCCAATATCGACGCTGATTACAACCTCATGCGAGGTGGACTCAATAATGTTATTGGTGCAGATAATCCCAATAACACGCTGACATGGGGTGAACATAACCTTGATACCGATCCGCTGTTCAGAGGCGATGTAACCGGTGATATCCCATTTGGCGATTTCAGGCGGTT
>JAFGVF010000310.1 GCA_016938155.1 Candidatus Cloacimonadota bacterium | reverse complement strand
TCAGCTACCGGAATCAGATACTTATCTGCGACATGTGAGAGTGTCTCCCCTTTCTTAATCACATGATAATTAGGTCCGCTATCAGCTTCTGAAATTGTCTCCTCATTATTTGCAGGTTCCGTTATTCCTAAATATATCTTTTGTCCGGGATAAATTGTGTTTCCTTTGAGATTATTAACAGCTTGAAGGGTTTTCACAGGGATGATATATTTGTCTGCAATATGAGAAAGAGTTTCACCGGCTTGAACAATATGGAATTTTGTCCCTTTTTCGGTTGAGCTTGATGAAGAGTTTGAAGAACTACTTCCGGAGCTACCGAGTAAAATCTTCTGACCCGGATAGATCACATTATCTTTAAGATTATTGTATTGTTTGAGTTTGGCAACAGGTATATTGTATTTGTCTGCAATATGAGAAAGAGTTTCTCCACTGCGAACCGTGTGATAGCCATCTCCTCCCGTATCTCCATAGGACCCGCTGTATAACTTAATCTTCTGTCCGATTCTGATGTTATTCGTTCTCATACCATTGAGTGATTTAAGACTTGCAACGGAAGTGTTGTATTTTCTGGCTATGTCATAGAGAGTATCCCCTCTTTTAACGATATGATAAGTGTAGTATCCCGCGTTTTTTGACTCGAATTTCTTCTCAATTTTGGCAAGATGCTCCTCATCCTTAACAGCTTGTTTAGGAACAAGTATGCTGTATTCACCGGGTGGCAACACAACATCGTTTATGGCAGTATATTTCTTTCGTTTCTGTTTCGTGATATTTATCCAGGGATTCAATTCCCATAGCATGGCAACAGTAGTACCTTGTGCCTGAGCCCATTCATCCATTTTGTAATGACCTTTAAGATTTACCTGCTCTATCCTGCAAGTTTCACTGAGCGGTGGTTCTCTGATGAAGGCATTCTCAAAGAGAGAGGATTCATATTCGAAGATCATTTTCAAGGCAATAGCTCTCCAGAGGTAGTCATTTGTCTCTTCGACTCTTAGAATCAGCTCAAAGAAGTTATTGGAACCCTGTTCCCGCATAACACGGGCAATACTGCCCGGACCGGCATTATAGGCAGCCATTGCAAGTAGCCAATCTTCAGCACCCTTCTGGTTAAGATAGTCATAATTGCTTTGAAGGAATTTTGCGGCAAATTCAGTAGCCTTGAATACATCTCTTCTCTCATCAACGAA
Source organism: Candidatus Cloacimonadota bacterium (assembly GCA_016938155.1). Classification (GTDB taxonomy): domain Bacteria; phylum Cloacimonadota; class Cloacimonadia; order Cloacimonadales; family JAFGVF01; genus Zophobacter. The sequence goes on along the minus strand of JAFGVF010000310.1, from coordinate 3,426 downwards.
AGAATCAATTTTAAGATGATATTCTTTACCGGTTTTTGGCATTATCTGCCAGATTCCCACTGCTCCAACCGGTGAACTTGCCAAATTACTAAGATGACTTTCAGCAACAGCTAAATACTTGGCATCAAGTGGTATATTATAAAATGTAAAAACTGAATCAAAGATGGCAAAATACTTTCCGCTGCGAGGGATTGCCTTATAAGCAAACTTAATCTCCCGATTAAATATCTCCTCGAATTTTGCATGAATTCTTTCATTTCGCAAATCGACTAAACGACCGGCAAAAGTGATTGTGTCGGGAATTACAAACCCGGGATTGGATGGAATTTGCTTACTTGCATCATCAAGAGAGTTATTGATAAATTCCAATTCATAATACAGAGAGTCTATCGTCGCATAAAGGGTATCAATGACGGAATACAATGAGTCCACTTCTATCTCTCTCTGATTCAGTTCAATAAGTAACTGCTCGTTTGACAGATTCGTATAATCTGTTTCAGATGGAGTTATTATCTCATCTGTAGTAATATTGCTCTCTTTATGGAAATATTTACTGTTACCGGTACATCCGATAATCCCGATTATTATTAACAAAATCACTAACCATCTAAATTTCATATTGTTACCACCTGCACCATAGAATTGCTAATCCGCTTGGTTAGTCAAGAACAAACTATCTACCTGAAGGTTGTATTAACATGACTGTTCTTTATTTATCTGTTTAGCCAATTCCAATCAATAAGAGTACAACTAAAGCAGTACCTCCAATTCATCACATCAGACAATTAAGTCCATTAAGTCCATGATGGGCGAACGCAATTGACCCCTACAAACTCACTTATAGTTCGGGAGAATCTTTGCATTCCGTAATCGTAGCTAAACCCGCATTATTTCCACTGTAGATTTGTTTCAAAAACCTATTCAGCAAGGTACATTTCAGGCATAAGTTTTCCACTAGCCACGCACTACCCACGCACTGTGACACCGCGTGGGCAGTGGGTTCACAGTGGCGACACAGTGCGATCACAGTGCGATGGTGAAAACAAGTGTAAAAGAGGATTGAAATAGCCCGAACTCTGCATAAAACGCACTGTGAATCTATTTTTTTATCGCAATTCAGGAGAATTGCATTAGTATAATAACTGTTAAGAGAAGAGCATCAAAAGCTTTAGATATACTGATGTGTATATTACCTATTCAGCAGAAATATAAATAACCTTTTGACAGAAAATAAGCTATGATATAAATTTGCATGAATTAATTATATATAAGGAATATCTATGAGTTACACAGAGAGTTTTCTGGAAAGATTTGAGGAATTTGCACTCTCAGAAAAGCTGTTCAAAGAAAATGATAAGTTACTGGTTGGTGTATCAGGCGGAGCAGACTCTACTGCACTTCTGCTTGCCTTGTATCAGATGAGTATCAAATATCAGCTTTTTCTGCTTGTTGCTCATGTAAATTACCATTTACGAGGAGCCGACTCAAATGAAGATGAGCAGTTTGTGAAGAAATTATGCTTCGACAGAAATATTTCTTTGGTAATAAAAGATTTCAAAATGGAAGCTGAACCAGGCTTGGAGAATCTTGCCCGTGACATCAGACTTGAATATTTCAATCAGCTGATGCCCAAGTACAAGATCGATGCCATTGCCTTAGGTCATCATAGAGAAGATCAGGCAGAAACGGTTCTAATGAAAGCCTTTCGCGGTGCCGGCTTTACAGGTTTGAAAGGTATTCGTCCCAAAAGCGATACTCTTATCCATCCTCTCTTACCTTTCTCAAAAGAAGAGATAAAGCAGTTTCTAACTGATCAATCTGTTAAATGGAGAGAGGATGTTTCCAATACGGAAAGTGAATTTACGCGAAACAAAATAAGGAATCAACTCATTCCCTGGATTCAGGATAATATAAATCCCAACATAGTCGAACAAATCAATGTCCTCGGAGAGATTTTTGCTTCAACCGATGAGTTTCTAAATGAGACTTCAAGGCATAAATTTCGCCAGCTTAAAGAATTAGGCAGAGACGGGAGAATAGAATTCAACATACCTCAACTTGTTAAGGAAAATAAAAGTCTTCGATATTACATATTCAGGTTGGCTTTTTCAGTATTCAGTGATACAGAAAGTGATTTTTATTATAAGCATTATCGGGACATCGAAGAGCTGCTTGAATCTGAAGGAAGTAAATACATCTCTCTCCCCCATGAAGTTTTTGTGCTGAAAGAGTATGATACCCTTATCTTTACAGACGAAGACCCTGTCTATGTTCCGGAAGAAAGTGAGAGAAATATTGAAAATTTAAGAAACACTTTCAGTTTTGGTGATTATATTTTTACTATGAAGAAACTTAAAATGCTACCCAAAGGGCAGCCTTTTTTAGATAAAAATGCTGCATATTTGGATTTTGAAAACATAGAGTTTCCCATTAAAATTCGATATAGAGAGGATGGAGACAGTTTTATTCCACTTGGTATGAGTGGAGAAAAGAAGCTAAAAGATTTTTTCATTGACGAAAAGGTGCCTAAATTTGACAGGGATAGGATACCACTTGTTACCGTTGGTGACAGAATAATCTGGGTTTGCGGATGGAGAATAGATGAGAGATTCCGAGTCAACAGCAACTCAAAAAATGTATTAATGCTCAAAATAGAACGGAAGAACCGGATTAAACACCGATCAGCTTCCCGTTACGGAAAAGAAGAAATATGATTAAAGATATAGAAAAAATCCTTGTTACTGAAGAAGAGATTAAAACTAAGATTACAGAGTTAGGTAAGAGAATAACGGTTGATTTTGCAGGCAAAGAACCGGTTTTCATCTGTGTACTTAAAGGTGCATCCCTTTTTATGAGTGACCTCATCAGATCTGTACAGTTACCATGCTCAATAGATTTCATGGCAATTTCAAGCTATGGTGATTCAACTGTTTCATCAGGAGTTGTTCAGATAAAAAAAGACATTGATTCCGATATCTCAGGGAAAGATGTTATTATCATCGAAGATATTGTAGATTCAGGACTTTCCCTGGAATACATTCACACATATCTGGAATCTCATAAAGCCAAATCCGTAAGTGTTTGCGTGTTATTGGATAAACCCAAAGCTCATAAAACCGATGTACATATTGATTATATCGGGTTTGAAGTAGGAAACGAATTTGTTGTCGGATATGGTCTTGACTATGCCGGGAAATACAGGAATTTGCCTTATATCGGCATTTTAAAAGAGGAAATTTATTCATGAGTGAAGATAAAAATCAAAAGCCTGACAAGAAACCCCAAAATCCATTTAACCAGAATCGTTCTAAGTCGCTAACATTCTGGATTGTTCTTATTCTGATTATTGTTGTTCTATACCAGATGTTTGGAATGAACAAGGGGAAGATTGTTGAGATAGACTATACTGATTTTCTGGCTAAAGTT
>JAFGVF010000309.1 GCA_016938155.1 Candidatus Cloacimonadota bacterium | reverse complement strand
TTCTTTGCATTTCCAAAAGGATATGAGGATGAAGAATACTGTTTAATTTGCGACGCAATTCGCTGTTATCAAAAACAAGCTTGCCGATCAGCTTACGGTTCGGGGTACCATCAACAAGCACAGCCTCACCGAAAAGAACGGTAAGATTCTGAATAATATCAGGATTAGAATAAGCATTATGGGCAATAACATCCGCTGAGAAAACCGGATAATCATAATTGGAAATTAGACGGCAGAATGTTGATTTACCGGAACCTATTCCACCGGTAACGGCAATCAATAAAGGTCGTTTACTCGACGGCATCTTTCATCTTCTGAAGCAGTTCTTCATAAGAGATATTGCGGAAAATCTCACTGTTGAAGGCATAAGAGATTTTGCCCGATTCTTCAGAAACTATAATCGTGAAAGCGTCCGTTACTTCCGATATACCCAATCCGGCAAGGTGACGAGTGCCGTTAGTGGCTTTCAAGGAATCATCACTACTCAGCGGTAGAATTACTTTCGCAGCGACTATCCTGTCTTTACGGATAATTACCGCCCCGTCATGAAGTTTGGATTGTGGAGAGAAAATGTTAGTTAGAATAGGCAGAGAAACAACAGCATCAATATGGACACCCCCCGCGATAAAATCATTAAGTTTCCGCTTGTTTTCGATTACAATAATAGCACCTATCTTTTGCGAGGCAAGAGCTGTAACCGAATCCAAAAGCTCAAAATAGAAATCCTTGCTTTTATTAGACCCGTTGCTTTCCCATATTTTTGTGAATCCGCTGCGAGTGAAGAACTTCCGTATCTCCGGTTGAAAGACTATCAGGATAGTCAATAGCCAATAATCTTTCAAACTGCGAAAGATTGAGGAAATCATCTCAAGTTGAAAAATGGTAGCAATGAAATAGAGAATAACAACAGCGATTAAACCAAAGAGGAAATACCAGTAATTTGTTTGCTTTGTGAGGTTTAAGAAAAGATAAATCACACCGGCGATCAGAAGGATATCAACAATATCTATGAGTCTCGGTAGTATTAAATCCATCACTAACCTCTTGTTATAGCGTTATATACTTTGATATATTGAAAGTTTTCCTTTACATTATGTACTCGAACAAACTGTAATTTACTCTCAATAGCTAAACCTGTTGTTGCGAGTGTTCCTGCTAATCTGTTTTCGGGAGTTGAGATATCTATCCGATTGATAAAGCTCTTCAGGCTTGCACCAAGAAGTACATCACAGCCAAAAGAGTGAAAAGAGGATAAATAACGGAGGATATTGAGATTATCCTGCTGTCTCTTTCCAAAGCCGATACCCGGGTCTATAATAATTCTATCTCTGCTGATGCCGTTATTGGTGCAATAAGTGATTCGTTCTTCAAAGAATTCCAACAACTCCTCAATCACATTGTCATATTTGGGGTTTTCCTGCATAGTCTTTGGAGTGCCGTACATGTGCATCAACACAACCTTAATCTCCGGATTGTCCCTTAACACATTTATCATCTCCGGGTCAAATCTCAGGGCACTGATATCGTTTATGATATTTGCTCCTGCTTCAATTGCTTTTCTCGCAACTTCCGACTTGTAAGTATCAACAGATAAAGGTATATCGGTATCTTTTCTAAGTGCTTGAATTACGGGTATAACTCTCTTCAATTCTGTTTCAAGATCAACAGTTTCAGCACCGGGACGAGTGGATTCTCCACCGATATCAATTACATCAGCTCCCTCTTTTAACATCAATCGAGCTTGATTGAGAGCATCCATCAGATGGATGAAGTTGTTTCCGTCACTGAAAGAATCAGGGGTGATATTCAAAATCCCCATAATCTTCAAATCGACATTGCTTCCTAAACCAATCAAACCACTGACTTTACTCTGCAAATTGAAGGGAATGAAGGGGAGATAGTCAAAGTAATGTGTGCTTAGATTGAAGAAAGCCCTTTCAGCGAACAAAAACGCCTCATTTTTGCGAGAATAAAACGATTCCGGCTCAAGAGTCACCAAGTTCAAACCAAGCAAGGGAATCACGGCAGAAGCATCGACTGTTTCTCCCGGAGAAAGAAGCTTGAAATAATTAAGGACATCTTCGATGGATTTAAACTCAATAAAATAGTTCATTAATTAACCTGATAGATAAAAGTCATCTTACCTTTAACGGATTTATCGGTGCCGATGGGATTGAATCTCCATTGTTTCAAGGCTTGAACACTTAGAGTTTCCATTTCGGGAGAGGCTTTTTTAAGAACAATGATATTTTTCACGGAACCATCAGGTAAAACTTCAAACTCTAAGATTACTTTGGCATTCTGACGGTTATTTTTGGGGTATTCCGGTATCTTTTTAGTCAGTATTTGTCTTAAAAGCACATCACCCTCGAGGAGAAATGGGGAGTTGTCTCGTCGATTAGAGTTAACTGAATCCACGAATTTCTCCAGATACTTCGACTTGACTTCCGTTGACGGAGAAGGCTCTCTCATTTCCATCCGATGCACCTCCGGTACTTCCTCTGTGTTTCTATTGAATAAATCGCTTTTATCAAAACGATTTCTGCTCTTTACAAGGTCATCAATAGATAAGTCATCGGCAAGATTCGTCAAGGTTTTTGCTGAAAAATCCTCTTCCGTATCTGCATTGCTGAATTTCTGCTCCTCTTGAGTTATCTTTTGTTTATCGGAATAATAGCCCTGTGGAAGAGATATTTCGTCCGATAAATCAAACTCCCACACCTGCATATCACTGCTGGCAGAGGAGGGAAGAAGATTGACTTTAAAAAACAGGGCAACGATAAATACAAAGGCATGAAGTGCCAATGAATAGATGATACCCTTTCTTAAATAGCTGTCATTGAACATTTTTTGTCGCAATATAGAGTTTCTGGAAGCCTGCCAACTTAACAGCATCCATCAGTTTAATGATATTCTGAAGCGGAATGTCCTTATCGGCACGAATAAAAACGGAGAAGTCTGGTTTCTTTTCGTATAATGTCGATAATCTGAGAGGCAGTTCGTTCCAGGTAACCTGTTTCTCCTCGAGATAAAGATTGAAGTTTTCATCATAGGAGATATGGATAATGCTGGCATTAGCCTGTTGCTGAGATTTAGCTGAGGGTAGCTTTATCTGCATACCTTTACTGTT
>JAFGVF010000308.1 GCA_016938155.1 Candidatus Cloacimonadota bacterium | reverse complement strand
GAAATCTTCTCTGAAGAAAGAGAAACAGTTTAAGATTTACGAGAAATCTTATTTGGATACAACCAGAAAATAATAAGTTGGAGGAAAATTGATGAAAAAGTCAATGCTCTTAATCCTTATCTGCCTCGTGGCAGCGGTTTTGTTTGCTCAAAACCCGCCTACGAATGTGGCAGTTGACGGAAACACAGGTATTGTAACCTGGACAGACCCGGCCGGGACATCCGGTTGGATGCACTATGACAACGGTTCTAACGATGATGGAATAGGAACCGGTGCTGCTGCAAATATCAATTATGCTATTCGCTGGACTGCAGCGGGGTTAGCTCCGTATGCAGGTTTAACAATCACTCAAGTTAAATTCTTCCCAAAAGAAGCTGCCTGTACTTATGCAGTTAAAATTTGGGAAGGTGCAAGTGCTGCGACTCTCATTATGACTGAGAATGTTGCTGCTCCTATAATCGACAGTTGGAACACAATAACTTTGACAACTCCGTACCAGATTACCGGTGCTGTAGAGCTTTGGATTGGTGTAAATGCCAATACTACTACCGGATATCCCTGCGGTTGCGATGCAGGTCCTGCTGTTGCAGGATTTGGTGATATGATCAGTACAGGCGGTGCTTGGTCTCCTATCTCTGGTATGGGACTGGATTACAACTGGAATATTCAGGCTTATGCAACAGATGATACAGGCAGAGTTGTTGCTCTCGACAGAGAGTTTATTGAGTCTGCTGAAGTTGTAGCTGTTCCAAATACTGCCGGCTTAAGAAAAGGAAATCTTCCTGCAAGCAGAAACAGCCGTGAGTTGTTAGGCTTCAATGTTTATCTTGAAGGTGTGATGGTTGGACAAAACATCCAATCTCACGAATTCAGACTAAACCCTGTAGATATGATTCCAAATGCCGACTTTACAGCCGGTGTTTCTGCTGTTCATGACAGCGGAGAATCAGTAATTGTTGATGTAGATTTTACATTTACTCCTCCATTCTACGGAATCTATCCTCCAAGTAATGTCAACATCATCGAAACAGGCGGAATCCTCACTTGGGAAGAACCTGTTTTACCAGGCGACTGGATGGGATGGTGTGCTGATGAACCGGGTGGAAACGGAATCGGTTTAACCAATGGTGGTACATTCTCTGTTGCTGCTCGTTGGGATGTTGCCAGTCTTGCCGATTATATTGGAAACAACATCGTGATGATGCGTTTTGTTCCAGGTTCAATGGACAATACTTATACAGCCAAAATCTGGATGGGTGCAAATGCAGCCACTCTTATTTGGTCGGAAGAAATTACTGAAGTAGTTGTTGGACAGTGGAACGAAGTTCAACTTCCAAGTCCTTTCACCATTGATGGTACTCAGGAGTTATGGGTAGGTTACACTGTAAACAGCCATGTTGCTGGTGCATATCCTGCCAGCGGTGATGAAGGTCCTGCTATTGTTGGATTCGGTGATAAGATTCAGACCGGTGGAACTTGGGCTAATCTTTCAGATTTAGGTGATTTTGACTACAACTGGTCTGTTCAAGCTTTCGTATTTGAAAGTGGCAGAACTGTTGCTCTCGAAAGACCAAATCCGGCACCTGAACACAGTAATGTAACTCTTGATGCAGAATTTTCTGTTGGTCGCATTGAAGCAAGTGCTGAGCGTTCCTTACTCGGCTACAATATCTATCTTGACGGTACTATGGTTGATGCCGGAATTCAGAACTTCGCTTATGTTTATGAAGGGCTTTCCTCAGGTAGTAATCATCTTGCCGGTATTTCATCCGTTTATCATGAAGGTGAATCTTCAATAGTTGAAGTACCTTTCACATATTATCCGGCCGGTTTCTTCTATCCACCAACAGATCTGACAGCAATGCAGAATGGTGATACGGTTGAGCTTAACTGGACAGCACCTATTGCTCCTGATTTTGAGACAATGGGTTATTGTGTTGAAGAAAACAATGATGCTATCGGTTTCGGTGAACCTGCTGATTTCGATATTGCTACTCGCTGGACTCTTCCACAACTGCTTCCATATCATGGAATGTATCTCTCTGAGATTGAATTCTTTGCTTATGAAGCAAACTGCGAATACTCAGTTCGTGTCTGGACTGGAGTAAATGCTGCTAACCTCATCGTTGATGAAGTTGTAGTAGCCCCGACAACCGGAGAGTGGAACTCTTTCACACTTCCAACACCTGTTATGATCGACATGACTCAGGAATTATGGTTTGGTTTACGCTGTAATACCCAAGGAACCCATCCTGCACCTATTGATGCCGGTCCTGCCGTTGGTGGTTTTGGTGATATGATTAAATCAGGTAGTTCATGGGCTTCAATATTTGAAAGCTCAACCGGTTCTATTAATGGTAACTGGAATATTCGCGGAAAAGCTGTATATGAAGTGCCTGTTGCTCGTGATGCCGATTCTTATGAAGTTTACAGTTCAACTAACGGAACTGATTTCGTAATGCTTGGATCAACTACAGATACCAATTATACCGATACAGACCCAATGGGTGAAGCATTCAATTATTATCAAGTGAAAGCTGTTTATGATGGAAGTGCTTCCGAGCCTGCAGAAATTAACTTATTCGTTATGCCGGACACTTATGAAGTTCTCAGCTATGACGATGATAGTGCAGAAGAAGGAATGAATGCCGGTATCACCAATCAAATGGGTGTATTCTTTGACGGTACAGCCAGGGCTACTCTGAAGATGCTGAGTTTCTATGTAGAAACTGTCGGCACAGCTCCAATCATTTATCGTGTATTTGATAATGACGGAGCAGAAGGCATGCCAGGAACTCAATTACTGCAATCAACAATTGCTCCGGCTAACCTCCAGACAGGTTGGAACTCCATACTTGTACCCGCAAATCCTGTAATTCAGGATGTGGTAGATGGTGATTTCTATGTTTGTATTCTTGAAACAGCCAATGCAAGTGCTATCGGATTTGATACAAACAGCAATGGAAACTCTTATCTCAAGCAGGGTGCAGCAGCATGGGCACCAATTACTGAAGGTAATCTGATGATTCGTGCAACAATCGACCTCAGTACCGGAAATGATGATGAAGTTGCTCCTGTACGCACTTTCAGCTTGAATAACTATCCGAACCCCTTCAATCCCGAAACAAACATCAGCTTCAATATCCCTGCTGATGGTGTTACAACCCTGAAGGTTTATAATGTTCGTGGTCAGTTAGTAAATACTCTGGTTAACGACCAGCTTAAAGCCGGACAGTACAATGTTGTTTGGAATGGTACTGATTCAGTTGGGAAATCTGTTTCCAGCGGTATCTATATGTATCGTCTCTCAAACAATGGAAAGAATCTGAATTCAAAGATGCTGCTTGCTAAATAAGCAAACAGTTTAGTGATAATAAAAACAGACCTGTCATTGGCAGGTCTGTTTTCTTTTCTATAATTATTGGATATCTGTTGCAGCAGTGAGAACAGTTACATTCTCACGAGTGAAGAACCCTTTGAAGTTGCCGTATCTGTGAATGTATTCATTAACTAAAAATGTGTTTGGTGAGGCGACAGTAAAAGTTTGCTTCAAACCTTGTTCCGGAGCTCCTACTAACTCAACCAAGTACTCCATACCATCCTCATGGAGTTTTCTGTAGGTTTCTTCAATATTCTCAGTAATGAAGGCTAAATGATGAGTTCTGGTTCCGTAGTTATATATAAATTTCTCGGTTGGTCCCGATTCTTCAAGATTCTTAAACGGTTCAATACCAGAAGTAAAAACCATAGCGAAACCACCATCAGACAGTCTTGTAACACTCGTTATTGAGTTGAAAGATTTCACATGAATGGCAAACTCAAACTTATAATTGGTTAATTCCATAAACTCAATGATGGCAGCATCACGGTCAACAGCTTTTACTCTGGAGGCTGTGTGGTCAAGAAAGCCAATATCCTCCAAATAACTTCTCTCAGGCTTTATCAAATCACAACGAATGCTGACTGCATTATTCGTCCGAAAACTCTTTACCTCTCCCGTCCACTCTATGACACCGACGGAAATACCCGTTAACTCTGATGGGGTAGTTTGGATAAACTTGTAGTTATCCATCTCAGTTATTGAGTTACTCATAAATTGAGTATCTCTCATCTGCTGAATCTTTCTATACTTATCAATATCAGTGGTTAGGAAAACAAATGTCTCTAAACGGGTATTAGGTAACTCTGAAGATTTTGGATTGAGATTGAATCTTTTAAAGGGATTAGAACCTGTTTTTCTGCTCCTTATCAATATTGACGCAGATACGGGTTGTGAAAGAACAACAGTCTTGAAGTTTTCATCTTCAAAGGCATCTGATATCCTGAAACCGGTATAGTCTAAGAACTCCTGAACAGCTGGAAACAATCTGTCTTCCTCTGTATTGATGATGATTGCTTGCAAATCACCAACCAACCCGAGCATGCCGTTAGTCTTTCTCTCTTCTGTAACCCGTCTAACTTCTGATTTCAGAAATTCATCACTATTGTTAATTTTATATGTGGGGCATTCAGCTTCCTCTCCATGGGATTTACCGCATCTATGACATACGGATTCTGGCATAACTCCTCCTGAAACTGTTTATACAACTAATTAAACATAAGCTGATTTTGCAGGCAAGAAAAAAAGGAAGATTAGTATAGAAACTGCTAAGAGATGCATTTATAAGATGAATGAGGAATAAAAAAAGAGGGGCTCTTTTTTGAACACCTCTTTGTGAAAATCCGGGATTCCGCTCTGGAGATTGGTTAAGATTTCAACTTACGGCACTTGAGGGGAACAGGCTATCGGTCTATCCTAATTTTTTCTTTCAATAAGAGCTATAACCCTATGTTTTGTTTATTCAGCTTCTTGAGTCATTGGGTCAACAGTCTGAGTTGTATCAGGTTGAGCCATCTCTGTTCCAGTACTTTCTTCAATCGGAGCAGCTTCTTTCTTTGTGCAAGCTGTCAATATCATACCGATTACCACTAAAATTAATAAGAAATTTCTTACTTTCATATTACACTCCTTTATGCAGCGTTTTTAATCCCCTCTATACGAACAAAGTTATTAGGGTTAATTATATGTCAATTTAATAATGAAATTTATATTTTCGTTGCTTTGAAACCAATTTTAAATTACGCAATCTGCTTAGAAAACATCCCTTTCCTGTTTATCCCGTTTCAGTTAAGTCCCGGATAACTTTCGCACTTCTTACGCCTTTGCCTATGAGAACCCTATGAGAGGAACAGGATGCATATGCTCAACATATAAGAAAATTATAATCAGACTTCCCAGAATCGACGATGTTATTTTGTCAAAACTATATACTATTTCAGAGAGATCAATTCATAAATTTTAACAGGTATATTCTTTCCTTTTACCTTTATCTGATCGAGGTATCTGACCTCAACTTTATCCTTAACAAACTCGAGAGTGTATTCACTGATGATGATATGTTTCTCGGTTTGGTATTCTTTGTTTATGGATTCTAAACGGGCACCGAGATTAATGTTATCCCCGATTGCAGTATAATCAAAGATTTGCTCTGAACCAAGATTTCCTACAACAGCTTTACCTGAATTAACCCCAATACCGATTTCGAATATATCTTTACCTTCTGCTTGCCACTTCGCCTGAAGATTGTTCAGCACAACTCTCATATCAAGAGCAGTTTTACAGGCATTCAAAGCATGAGTTTCATCCTTGAGGGGCGTACCGTACAAAGCCATGATCTCATCACCGACAAATTTATCAAGTATCCCTTTGTTTTGTTTAATCACTTCAACCATGGCAGTAAGATATTCACTAAGAATAGCTACAGTTTCTTCCGGTTTATGAGATTCACTGTAGGTGGTGAAAGAACGAATGTCAGAGAAAAGCACACTGATTTCCTGTTCACTACCTCCGTAAGTAAGAGACTTTGGGTTTTTAAGAAGTTCGGATACAACTTCCGGAGCTAAGTATCTCTGAAAGGCATTTTTAATGAACTTCTTCTCTTTCGCCTGCGAAATGAATCTCTGCACCAGATTGAATCCATAACTTAAGAGAGCTAGAAGCAAGAACACTGCAATAGGTCTGATTTCACCTTGTTTTATAAACTGTGCGGAAGCAAATCCCATGTAAATAATAAAGAGAAAAGCTGTTACAAATATTGCCAATTGCGGTTTCAGAAGTCTGTTGCCAATCTGTAACAAAACACCGAAAAGAAGTAGAATGAGCAATGTGTTCAGCAATGAGACCTGATTAACAAAGCGTCTGTCACGAACCATCTGGACAAAGTTTGCATGAATTTCAACTCCCGGTAAGCTTACTTTTTTGTAATTGAAAGGGGTGTTGAAACTATCGTGTAATTCAGCAGTTGAAACACCAATGAAGACAGTTTTACCTTTAAATACTTCCTCTGCGAGCAGTTGATTAAACTCATTCAGAACAAACTCATCACTCTCAAATCCCGGGAGCATAAACGATTCATCATCTAAGACAGAAGAGAAAGAGTAATACTTAAAAGAACCTTCCGGTCCATAGTAGTTTATCGGAATTCTGTTTCCTTTAGCCAGTGGGATTTCATAACCACCTACTGTGACAACTCCGTTTTCTGACTTAATCATGTCCTGCCAATTCGGAACAGTGGCTTTCTCTGTTGCCAGAGTAGCCATTCCGAGAGAATACACTTTGAAATCAGCCTCTTGGTCAAAGATGGGATAATTACGAATAAATCCGTCCATATCTGCACTCATATTCACCATACCCCACACAGCATTTGTATTGCTTATCTCAGGTATGGGGGGCTGAAGTCTGAAAAGGCTCGTTTCGCCCTCTTCCCGAATTACTTTTCCTGCCCAAACTATGTTGTCGTGTTTAGAAGCTAACTCTCCTAATAATGCATCTGCATAGGGATCAGATTGTTCGGTAAACTCAATATCAAATACTATCTGTTTAGCCTCAGCCCTTTCAAGATTCTCAATCAGTTTTACGAAATATTCTCGTGGAAAGGGCCAGCGAGTATTGAGCATTGTGAAAGTTTCATCATTTACCGAAACGATGACGATATCGTCAGTAGGCTCTACTTCTCCTCTTATTCTAAAGAGATAATCCCATGTCCAAAGGTTCACTTTATGGAAAAAAGTGGTGCTGTTTATAATGAGAGTAACTGTCATCAAGACTATGATGACAGTTACATGAAATCCAAGTTTATGGATAAAGTTTCGTTTCATTCAATTCCTTAGAAACGCTGAGAGATGTACAAGTTCCAGTTTATCTCACTGTAATCAATGTTATCTACATCTGAGTTACTGTAGTTCTTCAGCCTAAGGTTAGTTGCTACTCTTGTATTCTTCCAGGGATTGTATTTTGCTCCCAAATTGAAATAGTTGAAACTCTGCTCCTGATCACCGCCAAGCATTACTAACTTCACATCGGCATAAGGAACAAGTTTACCATTGAAGAACCCATATTCACCCCTTAAACTGACGAAGTTACTGGTGTTCTCATTTGTTACAGCTAAAACTTCATTCTCGGATTTTGTCATTCCATAGTTAAGTTTTGTTGTTAGAGGTATGGTCAGGAATTTATTCAGCATTGTGAAGTTGATACTGTTGAGTTTTATCTCATAATTATCATCTAACTCATCTGTACTGTTACTGTTGGTATATGTGAGATTAAATCTGGTCGGGGCAACAGGCATTTTCTTAACAAAATAGTCGGCACTGACGCTCATATTAACAGATTTCTGATTAAACTCCTCGTCATCAGTCTCAACATTCACGCCGGTATTGGCAGAAGTGTCGTAGCTTAACCCGAGTGAAGCAAGGTCATTGTACTGAAGTACTAATTGACCGAAATAGCGTTCGAAGGTTGTTGTTGTTGATTTCTGGTCTGCAAGATTATCTGTGTTCTGATTGTATCCGGCATTTAGCATTGCAAAGTTCATGATGTTGATTTGATCAGAAAGAATCATTTTACGAACATCATTCTGGATAGAGTTGCTTGATAGTGAGTGGAATCCTGCACCTGTTTCCGAATACTCGAAATTGATATTATTATGCAGCAGGTAAGGTCTTACAAAAGCTTTCCATGCGATGCTGGACATATTCGGTTTATATGGTTGCATGTTCTCGTTGATGATAAAAATATCCTCATATTTCTCAGGGTCAAGCTCGATGTT
>JAFGVF010000307.1 GCA_016938155.1 Candidatus Cloacimonadota bacterium | reverse complement strand
TTTTGCCCTAAAGCAGGTCGAAGCAATTATTAACTCATTTTAAAACAGTGAGGTGTTATGAACAAGGTTTTAGTATTTGTATTGTTAGCGATTGTTTCAACAGGATTTACGCTTCCTTCTCCCTCTTTTCACCAGGAGATTAACAATAAAGACGATATTGATGTAATTTATACTCCCTGGCAATTGCCTGAAATATATTCTCAAGTGTATGTTTCCTATTTAGATGAAAGGCACATTGTTCCATGCAAGAGTAATAATCAAAGCCATTCTTCATTTGGTAAAATCAGAAAGAGAAATAATCCTTACCGCGCATCTTATATCACTCCTTTTAACTCACCAAGTACTTTGAAAGATGCTATTATAGACTACTTCTCCTGGAAAGATCCAAGTTACAAACTATTCGGTTACTATCAAGATAACAGCTCATTTGAAGTGGAAGTGAAGGGCTTTTACGATATGCGGAGTCTTGAGGATACCGATTACTCATTTGTGGGTTTCGGTTTTGATTCTACGGTCAATATTCAAGACAAAGTTTTTATGGATATGGATTGGTGGAAGGGTCATTTTAACGGGGATACGGTTTCAGCTTTGAATGATCCGATTGTGGATAGCTGGTATAAAGCCGGTGATGATGGTAATGATGTTAAATATATTGATAATCTAAAAGCAAACCTCCATTATGTAAATGACTTCGGGGCATTATCTTTGGGAAGAAGCAGCTTTCTGATCGGTAATAACATCAGTGGCAGTATCATCCTTGACAATAGCGGGGATGAATACGGATATGCAGGGATGGATTACAAGCTTGGTGATTTCAAATACTCGGTAATGCAGGGTTGGCTTGTCCCTGATTCTCTGGATGCCTCGTATGCCGATAAACGGATGGTTGATAAATTCATTGCTTTGCATAAACTCGACTGGAGTTATAAGAGTCTGAATCTCTTTCTGGGAGAAGAAATTGTATATGGTAACAGAAGCTTCGACCCTAATTATATGATACCGCTTGGTTTCTGGAGAATCTCGGAACATCTTCAGGCTGATAGAGATAATGTGCTGATATTCGGGGGGGGGTCGCTTAAATACAGAAACCTTACCTGTTATGGAAATGTTATTATTGATGAACTTACAAAATCCAAGCTTTTCAGTGATTGGTGGGGAAACAAATGGGCTGTACAAGGCGGGTTATCACAGATGTTCGATAATCCTCTGTTGGGAGATTATTCCCGCATAACGGCAGAAGTTACGGTTGTGCGTCCCTGGCTTTATACCCACAAATACTATTGGAATAATATGTCGCATTCACAGGAAACTCTCGGATATCCTCTCGGGACGAATCTAATCAACTATGCTGTTGAACTGAACTTCCCTATTGCAAAGATAGGCTCTCTGGACTTGAATTGCAACTATACTCGACAAGGTGACTATGCAAACGATTATACCTGGGACTACGACTATTACATCCCTCAGGATGAAATCGAAGACTATGAAACTAAGCTGCTTGCCGGAAAAATTAACGATACAATCCATGGTAGCGGAGTCTTCACCTTTGAGTTGTTTAACCATCATTTTTTGAAAACCGGTGTTTCCGTAAAATCTCAGGATTCAGAGATAGAAACTTCCATTGCCATGAGTTATATGACAAGGTTCTAAGATGATAATTGCCCTAATATTTGCATGTTATGCCATTATTATGTCTATTGCCGTACTAAGGTGGTATCCACGCAATTACGATAAAGAACAGACTTTTTCCATTGTAGTGGCTTTTCGAAATGAAGCAAAGGTAATCTTGAACCTGCTCCATTCTTTGGAAAAACTCGATTATCCTGAGGATAAGTTTGAAGTTTATCTTGTTGATGATGCTTCCACAGACGAATCTCCGGCTATTGTTGCAGATTTCTTTAAGAATAAGAGCAATATGCATCTTTTGCGTCTCACTGAGAAGAGTAAGGAGTATCTCGGGAAAAAAGCAGCCCTGAAACTCGGAGTTGAGACTGCGAAAAACGAGATAATTTTATTCACTGATGGCGATACGATTGTACCAATACAATGGTTGAGAAGTATGAATAGCTATTTCACACCTGAGACCGGAATGGTAATCGGATATGTAAGAGGAAAATATCTTTCCTGGCTGAAAAGGTTTAAGAGAATTATCTCACTCGGCATTTTTGCTGCAACTGCCGGTATGGGAACTGCGTTCAGTTGCTCCGGAGGAAATCTTGCTGTCCGTAAAAAGGCTTTTGATGAAGTAGAGGGTTATGATACAGTTAAATCATATATTTCCGGTGATGATAAACTACTACTGAATCTCATTCGTAAAACAAAGTGGAAAATTGCTTTTAATTCCGATGTGAAGGTTATAGAAGTAAATCGTGGAGACAGTTTAACCGAGTATATTAATCGAGAAAAACGGCAGATGGGAAAATTCAACATGACCTCCCCTCTGTACAAAGTTGTGTTTCTAACAATGTTTGCCTTTTTTATCTGGCTACCCGTTTACCTTATACAAACTAAATCGCTCATGCCGATTGTTCCCTTTTTCACAGGTGCTGTTTTCTTCTATATTGCCAGCTGCATCCGGCTGAAAGAGAAGATAAATCCCTTTGACCTTCTTCTGTTTGTGATTCTTCCCTATCACATGTTTCTCTTTTCTATCTGGGGTTCTCTCTCAAGCTACTCATGGAAAAATTAATAACCAAAAGAATCTCCTTCTTTTTAAAGCTGAGTTTGTCGGCTTTAATTCTTTGGCTTATCTTTCGTAAGATTGAGTTTGCAGGAGTTGTTCACAATATCTCATCATATTCGATTTTAACGATTATTTCAGTGCTGATTTTAGCATTTCTCAAGCATTTAACCCAATATTACAACTGGAAGAAGTTCCTGCAAATAAACCCTGATTTTCGAACGAATGAAGCAAGTATCATAAAATCCTATCTGATTGGACTTGCTTTGCGATTCGTTGTACCGGGTGGTTGGGGTACATTCGGCAAAGTGTATTATGTGGAAAATACCAGTAAAAAGAAAACTGCCATTTCCGTTGCTTTGGAAAAAGTATTCGGTACATGGACTATTTGGTTTTTCGCTGGTTGGGCGTCTGTGTTTTATTTTAAGGAACTACCTCTTATCCTTAGGCTGTCTGTTGCGAGTCTGCTGACTCTTTTCCCCTTTGCTTTATACATTGCTATCATTAGCATAAGCAAACTGAAATCTTATCAGGATTCTTACAAAAAGAATGCGGTTAAAGTTATAGTCAGTCAGATTGTGTACGAATCATCTACATTCCTGCAATATTGGTTCTTCATAAACACTTTTGTAAGTATAACTCTCTTTAAAACCGCATACAGTACTGCCCTGATTCTTTTTTCAAATACCATACCTATTACTTTCAGCGGTATCGGTTTGCGGGAGCTTTTCGCCATTAATGTGCTTGCCAAGTATGGGATTACGAGTGAAGTAGCAGTTGCCTGTGCTTTTTCCATTTTCATCTTTAATGATTTCATTCCTGCATTGCTGGGTGTCTATTTCATATTTCAAGCAAAGCACAAATCAAAAAAACAAAGTCAGATATAGCTACAGAACAATATATAAACTATATAATTGCGAGGATTAATTGAATACCATCTATTCAGAGATTGAGTATATGATGTTTACTATGATTGCTGCATTATATGATAAACAGCAGTTAATCTCCGAGTATTCCGATTACATTAAATTCATTATCAGCACCGTTGAGGCTGGAATAAACCTCTTTCATTTAAACTCTCCCAATCGATTGGAGATTATAAAAAGCAGCTCAATAAAACCGAACAACCTTATTCGAGAACTGATTGAACCGGACTCCAAGTATCTGAGACATATCTCCGAAAACGAGATAGAACTCCTGATACAAAATGGTTTCGAATACTGTACCTATGAATTCCTGAACTACCCATCAAAGTTTAAATCCATAGACTCTCCCCCTTTGTTCCTGCATTGGAAAGGTAATTTCAGTAAAGCAGTTGGAGATAAGAAACATGTTGCAATAATCGGAAGCAGAATCACCGACCCGAAATACGCTCGGGCAATTGCACTACAAGCCGGACAATTGATGGCAGAAAACATGGTTTGGAATCATAGCGGTCTTGCTCTTGGGTGTGATACGGCTGGACATTGCGGAGGTATTGCAGCTTACAAGCACGGTTATGCCGAATGTGCTTTCACAGGAGGTATTCTTGGTAATGGACTTCTGAGTAGTGTTTATCCCCAAGAGAATTCATCACTTGCTGAAGAGATCATTCGTTGTGGCGGATATCTGCTTTCCGAAATGCCACCCTCTATGATTGTCAAGAGAACATGGCTTATTTTGCGTGACAGGATT
>JAFGVF010000306.1 GCA_016938155.1 Candidatus Cloacimonadota bacterium | reverse complement strand
GAACGCTCTTGTTCGCAGAGCCGGAGGTTTTATAATTCAATTACTTCCCAATACACCGGAAGACACAATCTTAAAGCTTGAAGAAAACATCGAACAGATGCCTTTTTATACAGATTTGCTGGATATGGATTATGATTGTGAAAAAATAATCAGAGAAATTATCTTAAAAGACTTTGACATCAACATCATGGATTCTAAATCTGCATATTATAAATGCAATTGCAGTAAGAACAGATTCCGCACCGGATTGGCAATGCTCGAAATCTCTGAGCTGGAAACCATGAAACATGAAGAAGTTGTTACCGAATGCCACTTTTGCAATAAAAAATATAAGTTTACTGCTCAAGATATTGAAGAGATTATAAAAGAAAACAATAAATGATTATGGAGGAATTATGAGAAAAGCAGTTGTCATTTCAGCTAAGAGAAGTGCCATTGGTGCATACGGTGGTGCCTTAAAAGATGTGTCTGCCGTTGAACTTGGCGTACATGTGCTGAAAGCTGTGCTCGCAGAAAGCGGTGTAAAACCGGAGATGGTTGACGAAGTTATACTTGGAAATGTGGTCGGAGCAGGACTGGGACAAAATATTGCCCGACAGATATCTATTCATGCAGGAATTCCGAATACTGTACCTGCTTATACCGTTAACAAAGTCTGCGGTTCGGGTATGAAAACAGTTAATCTTGCTGCTGCGATGATTGCTCTCGGAGAAGCCGACATCGTAATCGCCGGTGGAAGCGAAAATATGAGCCAGATTCCATACATAAGTCGTGATGCCCGATGGGGTGCCCGGATGGGCGACAAAACCCTTGTTGATATTATGGTTCACGATGGGCTTTATGACATCTTTAACGGTTATCACATGGGTATCACTGCCGAAAACTTAGCAGAGAAATACAATATCAGCAGAG
Organism: Candidatus Cloacimonadota bacterium; assembly: GCA_016938155.1. Lineage (GTDB taxonomy): Bacteria > Cloacimonadota > Cloacimonadia > Cloacimonadales > JAFGVF01 > Zophobacter. Next base: position 1,786 of record JAFGVF010000306.1, on the reverse strand, counting down.
AAGAACAGGACAAATTTGCCGCTGCAAGCCAGAATAAGACAGAGGCTGCTATGACCGCAGGTCGCTTCAAGGACGAAATTGTTCCCATTCCTATTCCTCAGCGTAAAGGTGACCCGATTATCGTGGATACAGATGAGTTCCCTCGCAAGGGTGTTACCTTTGAAAGCCTTGCCAAACTCAAACCTGCCTTTAAAAAAGACGGCACTGTTACTGCTGCCAACTCCTCAGGGATTAACGACGGAGCTGCTATACTTCTGCTTATGAGCGAAGATAAAGCAAAAGAACTCGGACTAACTCCCCTTGCATATCTGGTTGACTACGCCTCCGGTGGTGTAGATCCGGCGATTATGGGCTACGGTCCTGTTCCTGCAATTAAGAAAGTGCTTGAGAAATCAGGCTGGAGTTTAGGAGATATTGAGCTTGCAGAATTGAATGAAGCCTTCGCAGCTCAATCGCTTGCCGTACTGAAAGGACTTGACGAGTTTGGAGGTTTAAATCCTGAGATAGTTAATGTTAATGGCGGAGCAATCGCTCTCGGACATCCAATCGGTTGTTCCGGTGCCAGGATTATTGTTACTCTTCTGCATGAGATGAAGAGACGCGGAAACAAGAAAGGCTTAGCCTCCCTCTGCATTGGCGGAGGAATGGGCATAAGCTCCTTATGGGAAATGAAATAATAAAAGATAAAGAGGTAATTATGGCAGAGAAACTGAATTTAACCAAGTCCATGGAGATGTATAACAGAGCCTTGGAGCTTGTCCCAGGTGCAGTTGCCGGAATCAGAAGACCCTATAACTTCGTTCCGGGTGAATATCCTATCTTCTTCGACCATGCCAAGGGTGGCAAGGTTTGGGATGTGGATGGCAACGAATATCTGGATTTCCTTTGTGCCTACGGTCCCATCATCATCGGTCATCGCGAAGAAGAGATTGATGAAGCCGTGATTAAACAGATTAGAGAAAAAGGCTTCTGCTTCTCCCTCACTCAACCTTATCAGAATATGCTGGCAGAAAAGCTTATTGAGCATATCCCCAGTTGCGAAATGGCTGCCTTTGTTAAGACAGGCTCTGACGCAACATCAACTGCTATCCGTGTATCGCGCGCCTATACCGGTAGAACCAAGATTGCCCGTTGCGGTTATCATGGCTGGCATGACTGGTGTGTGGAAGTGAAGGGTGGAATCCCGGCTAAACTTTATGAAGATACCTTTGAGTTTGGTTATAATGACCTGGATGAGTTGGAAGATTTACTCAAAGTTCATGGAGCTGACATGGCGTGTATCATCGTTACACCTGTCGGACATCCTCTTGCCCATGAAGTGGAGATGCCAAAACCGGGTTATCTGGAAGGCGTAAGAGAACTTGCCAACAAATACGGTTGTGTCCTCGTATTCGACGAAATACGCACCGGCTTCCGTTGTTCTCTCGGTGGTGCTCAGAAGCATTTCGGCGTTACTCCAGATTTGACAACCGTCGGTAAGGCTATGGCTAACGGTTATGCTATTGCTGCTTTAGTCGGTAAGATGGATGTTATGAAGATGCTTGAATCACAGGTCTTCCTCTCCTCCACTTATTTCCCGAACAGCGATGCACAAGTAGCTGCCATAGCAACAATAAACTTCCTTGAAAAGAATAATGTACTTGAGGACATTTATGCTAAAGGTACGAGATTTGCAGCTAAAGTACAAAAGGTGATTGATGAAAGCGGAATGCCCGTGAATTTCAGTGGTGCTCCCTGGATGCCTTTTATAACTTTCAGACCTGATGCAGATAAGCTCTACAAAAAG
>JAFGVF010000305.1 GCA_016938155.1 Candidatus Cloacimonadota bacterium | reverse complement strand
GAGACTTTTGGTTAGATCTCTTTGAAGAGATGACGGGAGGACGAGTTTATCATATGTATATGATACCAGGTGGCGTTCGTAAAGACTTGCCGTCAGGATTCAGGAATAGAGTTAGAGCTCAGATCAAACAGACTAAAGAGTTACTTGTTGATGTGGAACGAAACTTTTTTAACAATGCAATTGTGAAGTCACGCCTTACCGGTCTGGGTTATATTCCTAAGGAGATGATCAGTGAATATGGGATTACCGGTCCAAATGCCAGAGCTTGTGGTGTAGAAAATGACATTAGAATCACAAATCCCTATCTTAAATATCCTGAATTGGAAATGGAGATGATTACCGGTACTGAAAGTGATGCTTATGAACGAGCAAAATTACGCTATCGCGAACTTCATCAGAGTCTGAATCTGATTTCACAGATCTTAGATAAAATGCCTGAGGGGGGAGAAATCCAAGCTAAGCTACCCAATGTTCTGCATTGGAAAATACCGGCTGGACAAACATATAAGAGAGCTGAGTCAACAAGAGGAGAGCATGGGTTTTACATGGTTTCTGACGGGACAAAATACCCTCGTAGAGTTTATGCTCGAGGTGCAAGTTATACGCACGCGATATCAGTATTAGAAAAATTAGCAACCAACATTTCAATTTCTGATTTGGCAACATTGATGGTTTCTCTTCATACTTGCCCACCTGAAATAGAGAGGTAATAGATGAGTTTAAAAGATATTATAAATCCTTTATCTGTTTGGAAACATGCAGCAAAAGAACCATGGACGATAAAGAACCCTTTAACTGAGCGTCCCGGTGCTGATAATTACCGAGGCTTTCATCAAAATAACTTTGATAAGTGTATTGGTTGTGGAAGTTGTGAAGAGATTTGCCAGAATGCAGCAATTGATATGGTGCCTGTCGAAGGACAAGAGAGCAAGGATGGAAACAGCGGATTAAGACCTAAAATAGATTATGGACGCTGTTGCTGGTGTGCACTTTGTGTGGATATATGTCCAACCGGTGCATTGACAATGTCAAATGAATATACTTGGATTTCAGACAATGCAGAGGATTTCCGTTTTGTACCAGGTAGTGATAAGACTAAATGGCAGAATAATGAAAAGGGATACAAGCGTGATGAGAAGATAGCTCTAATCGATTTTGACCGGATAGATATGGGTGAGTTACACCCTGAAAATCGGGACAAGTCATTTATAGAGATTGTGAAAGGATATAATAAAGAGCAGGCTATGAAAGAGGCTGAACGCTGTCTTGAATGTGGTCTCTGCACTGCGACTTGTCCTGCTCACATGGATATTCCGGCATATATTGCTGCAATTAGGGAAGATGATATTGAGAATGCCTTTAGAATATTATACGAAACAAATCCTCTTCCTGAGATTTGTGGTCGTATCTGTACACATCGCTGTGAAGATGCTTGTGCCTTGCATCACAATGGTGAAGCCCTTGCGATTCGTTGGCTTAAACGCTATATTGCTGACCAAATACCACCTGAAAAATATGCAGAAGTATTAGGAACAGAGCACCTTGCCGATGATAGATTAGATAAGAAGGTCGCAATAATAGGTGCAGGACCATCCGGGCTGTCTGCTGCTTACTATCTTGCCGTTATGGGCTATCAAGTGAAGATATTTGAAGCTCTGCCTAATAGTGGTGGTATGATGCGCTACGGTATTCCTGACTATCGTTTGCCGTATGAGCAGATTGATAAGGATATAGATTACATCTTGTCTCTTGGGGTCGAGGTTCAATTTGATACACGAATAGGTATAGATATAACTCTTGAACAGCTCCATGCTGATTTTGATGCAGTCTTTGCCGGTACTGGCTTACATTTGGGTAGAAGTACTCGAATCCCCGGTTCTGAACATGCTCGTGTCTATTTTGCAACAGATCTTCTACGAGAAGTAACCTTAGGTAATGAGATTGATTTGGCAAAAAAGATTGTGGTTATAGGTGGTGGAAATGTGGCAATGGATATTACCAGAACACTCGCTCGTTTGCAGAATCAAGCTTATGGAGAGGTGAATGTGGTGGCAACTTCCTTGGAAACTGAGGATATCATGCCTGCTGACCGAGAAGAAATTGTAGAAGCAAGGGAAGAGAAAGCTCTGATTATTCCTGGTTGGGGTCCTAAAGAAATTGAGATTGAGAATGGACAAATAAAAGGTTTACATGCAGTTAAATGTCTTAGCGTCTTTGATGAAGCCGGGAGTTTTAGCCCTAAGTTTGATGATAATCAGAAGAAATTCTTTGAAGCAGACATGATAGTTGAATCTATAGGACAGGGGATGGACCTCTCTTATATTTCCGATAACCTGAAAGCCGGATTAGATTTTAACGCTCGAGGGCGGATTAAAGTCAATGATGGTTTCCAGTCAGATTTGAAATGGCTATTTGTCGGGGGTGATATTATTCAAGGTCCTGATGTGATTCATGGTATTGCCAACGGGCATATAGCTGCTAATGCTATTGATAAATATTTGAATGGGAATAAGGAGAAAGCATGAGAGAACTAAATCTGAAAGAGATTATCAGCTATGCCAAGAAGATTGAATTTGAAAGCTTTGGCTTTTATAAACAGGCAGCTGAAATAGTTAGCGATGAAAATGTAAAAGATATTTTGATGCAGTTGGCAAGTGACGAGACAGATCATTACAATAGATTACGACATCTGGAAGAGGAGGAGTCTATATCTAAAGATAATCTGGAAAAGAAACTCCAAATTGACTCAGAACTCCTTGAAATGCTGGTCAATACCGATAGGATAGAACCGGGATTCACAGGCACTGAAGTCTTGAATATTGCCTTAAAGCGAGAGATTAATACTGAAAAAGTATATTCAATGTTTCTCACCTTTACATCTCTAAATGAGGTTGCAATTGATATATTTGAGCAACTTAGATTGCAAGAAGTCGGACATATCACTAAGATTCAAAATAGATTAAAAAAGATATAACAATCATTATTAGGGCTTAACTCTCTCTTTACAAAAGTGAGATTAAGCCCTTTATTATTTTACAAAAGCTAAGATATTACTCCTCAATAAATTCCTCTAAATAGCCCAAATACCCAACTATGACAATTCTTTGTATAAGATTTCAATAATCCTTAAACGACCTGCAAGATTGTTATACATCCCAATATGAATGATGTTAATTATGAGTAATTGCTTTGATTGTGCTATCAATCTGTATGAACATCTAAAAAAAGATTAGTGTGAGGATTATTCCCCTTTTTACACACACGGGTATATTTAAGATTTGTTTGTTAGGCTTATTCCCATTATACTTTGAGATATAATGATTTAAAAGGAGATTCCTATGAAAATACTAATCACAATTTCGTTGTTGATTCTATCAATCACCTTAGTTTATGCACAGAAAACGGACAAAAATATCTATACAGAATCTATAAGTTACACAGTAAAGGGACAAAACCTGGTTGGATACTTAGCATACGACAAATCAATCTCGGCAAAACGCCCGGGAGTTTTAGTTGTCCATGAGTGGCAGGGTCTCAATGATTATGCAAAGGATAGAGCTATGAAACTGGCCAAAGAGGGCTATGTTGCTTTTGCCTTGGATATGTATGGAGATGGAAAAGAGATTCCTATAACGGAAGCCAGAGCGAAATCAAGTGAAGTCGGTACAGATTTTCCTCTCATAAAAGAACGCTTTTACGCTGCCTTAGCAATCCTGAAGAAGGTGGAATATGTAGATTCAGATAAAATAGCAGCCATCGGATATTGCTTTGGGGGAGGAGTTGTTCTCAATATGGCCAGACTGGGTACAGATATAGATGGTGTAGTCGGATTTCATTCCTCAATAAACACCGGGCTTACAGCAAAAAAAGGTGATATTAAGACCAAGATCCTGGCAATCCAGGGAGACACAGATCCGGCAGCCCCACTTGAAAAGCAGAATGCCTTTATGAAAGAGATGAAAGAATGTGAAGCTGATTTCACCTCTATCATCTATGGTAATCTACCTGCCCACAACTTTACGAACCCAAACGGGAAAACATACTATAAAGATGAAGCCAATATGGCATGGGCTTCCATGTTAGTTTTCTTTGATACACTATTTAAATAGCATTTGAATGAAGCACTCCCAAAGTATGGAGTAAAATGACTGTGTCAATTCTCGCATCGGCACAGACGATGCACTCCAAATAAACACCTTGCGAATGGTCCATAGACCTCCGCAATGGTGGATTGCCAATTCTAATCGGGAGTTCATAGCGAAGCAGGGACTTCCGTATCTTCTCTCTCTCATCCAATAAACACAAAAAAGCACGAGGCTGCACCCACAAATCTTACACGATTCCCGTACTCCAGTACAGGCTTAGTGCCGGGTTAGTGCGGGAGACTTATGGGAATTGTCTCTTTATTGGATGGGAAAGAGATGGAGAAAAGAAAAGAGAGATTTTCAACCACAAACATCACAAAAAGCACAAACAAAGAGAATTATATCGTGTTCAAGAATGAAACTCCAGATGCTTTCTTTTCTGGCCCGAACGGGACTGAATTTCAATTGTATGGAGTAAATTGACTATGTCAATTTCCGCATTGGCTCAGACGATTCACTCGCATTAAGACACCCTACATTCGTAATTTTCCCTCATGAAGTGATAGGAATTACTCGAGGGGGATCATAAAGCAGTGTAAAGTCCTGAATGCAGTGCAATACAAATCATATCTTTAACCGTGGTTCCTCCATACCTCAACCATGCCCAAACCGTGGTCGCCACGGTCGGCCCACGGTTAATCCACGGTTGACCCATGGTTGATTTTGCCAAAACTGTAAGGCTTTGGATAGTGTTAATCTTGAATCTTGTTGTTGAATCTTGTTGAGTTCATAATCTTGCTTTAATAATTAATAATTTCACCTCTGGTGATTCTCCCTTGGGTCTCCCGCGAATGCCACGGAGACCTACCACTGAATCACGGTTAACCTACAGGTAGGGACTGCAAGCAATTATAAACTGCTCTGATTAAAGTTTTATATGCTGTATGTCAGAGAATCTAAGTATATATAAACAGATGGAAAGGATAAAACTTAGATGAAAAAGTGCAGAGCTTGAGCAGTCTTGACTTTAATTTTCACAGATGAAAGAAAAAAAGAGTTGACACTATTCTTGAGGTTGAGTAAAGGTAACTCAGAGTAACCTGAAAGTATCCGGGAGTGGGATAGGTTCAGGATGAGTTTACTCCTATGAGTATGATTGAAAGGAGTTTTTTAATGGGACGACAAGAAGAGATGAAGAAGATGAAGTTGCATTACATCGTTGAGAAAGCAGAAGAAGTTTTTAGAGAAAAGGGTTATGAGACAGTAACTATGGATGATATTGCGGATGCTTGTGAGTACACAAAAAAGACAATCTACACTTACATAACTTCAAAAGAAGAGTTGTATGTGCTTGTGTATATCAAGGGGATGAAGATGCGATTGGAATTCCTACAGGCTGCAGTAGAACAGGAGCAGAAGGGTTTTTGCAAGTTAAAAGCTCTTGCGATTGGATACTATGGATTTTACAAAACTCATCCCTATATACTGAAACATCAGTTGTTGGGGGATGTAGGGTTTATAACTGAAGCTAATGTCAATGATGAAGTTGCTGATGAGCTGAATCATTACAATAAGTTGGGTGTCGATATGGTTCGTGACATTGTTCGTTTAGGATTGGAGGACAAGACACTGAACAGCAAGTTGGATTGGAACCTGTGGTATAGCTTTTTTCTATATACAATCCGCATGAATGTCAGCAGAGTATTGAGCGGATATGTTCGCTTGCTTGATAGTGAAGAGATCACGACCAATGTCGAAGAATGGTATAAGTATAATATAGGCATTCTGTTGAAAGAATGTGCAGCAGAAAAAGATGCCGCTTGCATGAAAGATGAAATATAGGGGAAACTGAATGTTAGATCAGAGCATAGTAAAGCGATTAATCGACCGAGCATTAGGAAATGGGGCAGACTTTGCCGAAATATATCAAGAAAGTACAAATCGTTCAACGCTTCAGTTGTTTGATTCTAAAGCACAAAATGCAACAGCAGGTATAGACTCGGGTATTGGTATTCGAGTCTTTTACGGTAAAAAAGCCATATATGCCTACACGAGCGATTTATCGGAAGAAACTCTGATGAAAACCGTTGATGCCGTGAAGTTGAAAGTAATGCGGGATAAACTGAAGCATTTCGATACATCTACGGTAAGGAATGTTGAGAACATTCATCCCTTTATCATAGAGCCAGACAGGATAACCAAAAAAGAGAAAATAGATTTCCTTCACAGCATTGACCATGCTGCCCGACTCGTAACTCCTTATATATCTCAAGTAAAAGCATACCTCGCAGATGTCGTTCAGGATGTTCTGATTGCGAACTCTGAAGGACTTTGGACAGAAGACCAACGAAAGTATGTAAGGGTAATGGTTAATGCAATCGCCACAAATGGCAATGAGAAACAATCGTCGTCAAAGAACAAGGGAGCTTTCGCCGGATGGGAATTTATACGAAGTTTAAAACCTGAGGAGCTTGGCGCTGCAGCAGCTGAAACTGCCGTAAAGATGTTGCAAGCCGATTATGCCCCGTCAGGTAGATTTCCGGTAGTAATCGAAAATGCCTTTGGCGGCGTTGTTTTTCATGAAGCCTGCGGTCATGCCCTCGAAACAACTTCCGTTGCTAAGAATGCAAGCGTATTCAGCGGAAAGTTGGGACAGAAGATTGCTCATGAAGCAGTAACTGCAATTGATGACGGGACCATGACCAATCTCTGGGGTTCTACTAATATCGACGATGAAGGTAAACCAACAGAAAAGACCGTACTAATCGAGAATGGAATTCTGAAATCTTATATCGTTGATAAACTGGGGGGATTACAGATGGATTTAACTCCCACAGGCTCAGGTAGAAGACAGAGTTATAGGTTTGCTCCTGCCTCCCGAATGAGAAATACCTATATTGCTCCCGGTTCTTATAAACAAAACCAACTTATAGAAACTATCGATTACGGACTTTATGCCAAACAAAT
>JAFGVF010000304.1 GCA_016938155.1 Candidatus Cloacimonadota bacterium | reverse complement strand
TCGATACTTTGTTCACAATGTTGGATTTACATGGATTCCACCATACAGGTGTTGCAGGGTGGGTTAATGATGATACATTCATCCCGTTTACACCGGGAAGTACAGGACAGAATGTATGGCCCGGGACATTGGATTATCCATTCTACAATCCATTATGGCCGGAGTTATTACCTTATAGAGAGCGAGGTACGATTTATTTATTCGGGTCCGTTGCTCAAAGACGAAGAGGATATGTTCATAGAAGTGATTCAGCTAATGCCAATCGTACAGGTGTCTGGGATTTCTGGGATGAAACCATGACAGGAATACCAAAATACGGTGCATTGGTAGGTGCACAACAGCTTCCTCATTCTCCTTCTGCAACCGGTACTCAAGGTGAAGGATATAGCAAAGACTATCGTTTTGACAAAAGATTTGAGATATATCAACCACCATTTTATCCGAGTGTACATGTGGAGCGAGGGTTAAGCCCTTATGATCCGAAATCATTCAGATTTAAGAAACCTCCAACAGTATTTTAATTCAAACAATAAAGAGGCAATATGAAAAAAAAGAAAACCGTTAAGTTTAAAGAGTCTCTTGGTATCGATATCGGTAGCCATAGTATAAAAATGGTTCACCTCAAGAGAATCCATAACGGTTTTAAGCTTCTCAACTATGAGATAAAACCAACTGTCCCAAGCGGGATTGAATATGTTTTATCTGATTTAAGGAACGATCGGTTTGCTCCGATTCTTTCCGAAATGCTTAAAACTCTAAAGATTAAACCAAGAAAGATGAAACATGTCGTATCATCTATCGGTGGTGACGATATCAGTATTAAGCAGATAAAGACAATATTTCTGCCTGACGAAGAGTTGGAATCAGCTCTATTTTTTGAGGCAAAGAAACACATCCCCATTTCGGGAAATGAAATGATTCTTGATTATCAAGTCTTGAGTATTGAAGAAAAAACGAATAATATGAATATATTATTGGCTGCTTCAACTAAAGAGATGCTTCAAAGTCATACAAATATCCTTGGTCAGACAGGGATAGCCCCAAATTTAGTGGATGTTGATCCTTTAGCAGTTGCTAATAGTTTTGCTTTAAATTCAATGGTAGAAGATGGTGTCTATATTGTTCTTAATATTGGTGCACACAGAACTAATCTTGTCATTTTCGGGCCTAAAGCCAAGTTCTTTGCTCGTGATGTAAATTTTGGTGGGATGAATTTCACTAAAGATATCATGAAAAAGAAGGATCTTAGTTTTGAAGAGGCTGAGCAGTATAAATTTGATCATGGACTTGGAAAAGGCGGTTCAGATGATGAATCTCAAACCATATCTGTATTGGATATATCTGAAAAATCCACAGAAGAGCAGATTGTCGAAGAACTAAGAAGATCACTTCGTTACTATGTAAAAGAAGCAGGTAACAGCGATTATAGGAAAGTAGTTCTGATGGGTGGTGGAGCCAAAATGATTGGATTAGCCGAGTATATTGAGTCAAAAGTTAATATTCCAACAGAAGTGTTCAATCCGTTTGTTGGTTTAGAAATGCCGGAAAAGCTAAAAGATAAACAAGATCCACAATTGAGTCTCGCAATTGGACTCGCCATGAGAGGGGAATAAGGAGATATTATGGAACAATTCTACTTCAAAATTAACCTGAACAAGTTTGGCGAATTGAGATTGCAGCAAGAGATTGAAAGAAGAGTCTTTTTAACTTTTCTCCTAATCTTCATTATTGGTAGCATAGTTATGTTTGGATTCGTTGTATATTTACAAAAGGATTTACAGCAAAAGCTTGATAATCGTGAGCAGCTTCTTCTTAGCATCAATCAGCAGATTGAAAGCTATAAAATAAGCGGTGATTTTTTATCAAGTAATGATCTAGACAGGCTTGCAAAAGTGTTTAATGAACGCGTCTTTTGGGCTAAAAAACTTGTTGCATTAGCAAATCAGACTGAGAAGAGAATAGCGATTACAGACTTCACCTTTAAAAGAGGTATCTTAAGTCTCTATGGGATAACGAAAATTGATAAAGATGAGAAGGAATTTGATCTTATAGATGACTTTATTGTCAGTCTAAAAAACAATCAACAAATCAGTTCTGATTTCCCTGATATCAAATTCGTAAAATCAAGTCGTGATCGTGAAAAAGATACTGATATCATCAGATTCCAAATTGATGCTGTTGGTAAAGATTACTCGAGTAAAAAGAGAAGATAAGGAGTAAAACCATGAATATGAGACAAAGATACCTTATTTTCCTGATTGTGTTAGTCCTCTTTACAGTTGGATTTTTCACTATTGGAAGCTCGATGATTACTGATGAGCTCAATGAGATAAAGCGTGTTGATAAGAAAATCAAAGTAGCTCAAGAGAAGTTAAACAGTGCAAAGATAATGAATGAACAGCTTAGTGAATTCACACGAATTATTCAGAATAGTCTTACCAAAGAAAAGAAATTCGATAGTGTTGAAACAAACCTGTTCGTTAAGAATCTTGCCGAGCTTGCGGATAAACACAAGATATCTGTTGTGTCGATGTTACCCAAGGATGTATTTTCCAGTGCTAATTTAATTGAGCAGAAATACACAATGGAATTGAGTTGCACATACATACAGATGGGACGGTTTTTATCTCAGCTTGAAAGCCTAGATCACATCGTAAAAATCAACCAACTTGAAGTCAAACCAGTATATGATCGTTCAAAGCAACAGGTAGAAGGACAAGAAACCATCTATACCGTTACTATTGAACTTTCAGTATTTAAGGTGCTCAAGGAGGCATAATGGAATTCAGATATCTCAAAGACTTTGCGATTACTTTAACATTCGTTATTCTGATCGCTTTCGCGTTAAAGAATTTTTCGTCCTACAAAGTTGTAGAAGAAGTACCTGATGATTCTAAATATAAAGAACAGCAGCTTGATGAAGATTTGCTTAAACAAATTCATTCAATTGAGCTATCCATACAGGATAGAAAGCTTTTCAATTTCACTGTAAAGAAAGATCCTTTAAAACAGGATTTAATTGTACAGGATAAAAAGGATAAATTGAAAATCTGGCAAGACCAAGTTACTAATATGGTCAGATTGGCAGGTACCACAATTGATGAAGATGGCAACAGTATGGCAATAATTGCTCATCAAGGGATTACACATTACTACAGAAAAGGCGATGAAATCGCCGGTCGTAGGATAGTAGATATACAGGATGGAAAAATCGTTTACACCAAGAATGGAGTAGAAGGCGTTATGGTTAAAGAACCCATACCTCCGAAGCCTGTAGAAATTCAAGAAAAAAACGCTACAACCGAATATAACTGGTAAAAAAATAAAGATAGGAGAAATTATGAAGTTTTCGATTTTTTCTCGCAAAATGATTGTCTTAATAGTAACTGTTTTATTACTTGGCATAAGCTCTTTATTCTCAGTTACCTATACTGAGACAGAGCTTTTGAACAAGAAAGTTACTTTAGATACAGACGATGCAAATCTGTCATCTGTATTGACTGCTCTATCCAAGATGAGTGGATGCAATATAGTTTTAGCTGTAGAAAAACGCGGAGATGAGAAAGCCGGAGATGGTGATCAATTCTCCAGAATTACTGTACATCTCAAAGATGTACCTATCGAACAAGCTGTTGAGCTTGTTTCTAAGTCAGTTGGTCTTACTTACAGAGTAATCGGTGAAAACACATTTTTAGTTGGTGATAAGCAGAAGATCCAGGAAGAAGCTGGAGAAAGAAGCTATACCATCTATTTGAACTATGTTGATGCAACTAAAATCCAGAATGCATTTAAAAACATGCCTGGCAACATGGTAGCTGTAGAAGGACAAAACGCTTTATTAGTTCAATGCAATCCTCAGACATTTAATGAGATAATTGATCGCATTAAAGAATTGGATACTGAACAGAAGCAAATTGAGATTAGAGTTCGAATGATAGAGATATCGCTGGAAGATTCCAAGAAATACGGGATTGACTGGTCAAAATTAAATCATTTAACAACTATTTTAGCTGAAGATACCAGAAATGCCGAAGGTACAGGTCTTCCATACAGTTATACTGATGAAACCGGTGCTTTGCCTCATGGCGATCCAACAACCTTTGAAGTACTTCCTGATGAACAGTATTTTGAAAGAATGGAAAGCTGGGAAGATTTTGGTCATTTCAGCCGTCAACTCTATGCTTTCGATATAACCCTTGACTGGTTAATGGAAAACAATGCCGCAAAGGTATTGACAGACACCCGTCTAACAGCATTAAATGGTGAAGAAGCCGATATTCATATCGGTGAAATTGTCCCTTATGTTGTAATAGATAATGAAAAACAAGTCTCTGTAGAGAAAGAAGAAGTCGGTATAAAGCTGAAAGTAAAACCAACAGTTAATAAAGATGGTGATATCACTACCACCATCAGTCCTGAAGTAAGTTCAATAATCGATTTAGTTGGTGGTTATGTACCACGCTCAAAAGTTAGAAGAGTTAATTCAACTGTTACTGTACCGAGTGGTAAGAAGATAGTAGTTGGTGGCCTTCTCACATCTCAATTAAATCAAAAGACAAACAAACTCCCTTTACTTGGTGACATTCCATTCATTGGAAAGCTTTTCCAACATCGCTATGAAACTCTAGTTAATACTGATTTAGTAATCGAAATAACTCCGAGAATTGTTGATGTTAATGCAGAGCAAAAAGAGTATGAAATTGACGAAAGAATGGGAAAGCAGTTAATCAAGTTCAAAGATGAAGAAAACTAAACAACAATGGGGTTTGCTATGAAGAAAAATACATTAATCATTACAGTATTTGTCCTCTTACTGATGGCATTCATGGCTGGTTGCGATAGCCGTTCACCGGTTGAACCATCCATGGATCCCGCCAATGTACTGAAAATCGTCAGGATAACTACTTCCGCAGATTCTATATATCTGGATGAGGGAAGAACTTTTGCTGAGATTTCAGTATATGTAGAGAATCAGGACAATGACCCTGTCGTGGGACAGACAGTCTATTTCCAGAAGAATCTTGGTAAACTTTTAGCTTTATCATCAACAGATTCCTATGGAATTGCAACTGCCACATTCTCCGATGATGGAGAGTTTGGTCTTGCGACAATAACAGCCTATGTTACATCACCTACAATCGGAGACCCTGAAACAATAGTAATTGTTGATGAAGCTAGTATCAATGTTAAAATTATTGAAGTTCCGGATGTCTCAAATATCAATATAGTTCTGAAAGAACATCCTGAAGATGCTGAACCAATTACTAATCCTTTCATAAACGAAGTTGTTTATGTTGATATTAGTGCCAAAGACTCTCAAGGTGAAAATGTACCGGATGGTACAGTTCTTACCCTAAGGGCATCAGCAGGATTCTTCCAAAATAATGCCGGTGGAGCTTTAAGTGACTCTACAATGGTTACAACAGTAGATGGGAAAGCATATTCCTGGTTTAATACCGGAACAGTTCCGGGTGCCACTCAGATTTTTGTAAGAGTCGGAGTTTACCAGCAAAGCAAAACATTCACGATTGAGAATATCGCTCAAATACTTTCAATTGAAGAGATAACAGCGACACCTAATGTAATCTATTCAGATAATAATATTACATTTTCAACCATCAAAGTAATAGTAAGAGATTCTGAAAACTATGCTGCTTCTAGTGTTCCTGTGAAATTCAGAACAGACTTAGGCAGAATTATCAATACTGTTTACACTGATAGTTCAGGAGTAGCCAGAACCACATTTTGGGATGATGGAGCAATCGGGCTTGCAACAATTGAAGCTGTAGTAAAATCCTATTCTACTGTTAATCCTGAAACGGTAATTTCTGAAAGTTCGATGTCCACAACGGTTACAATTCAAGTTGTTCCGGATAT
>JAFGVF010000303.1 GCA_016938155.1 Candidatus Cloacimonadota bacterium | reverse complement strand
TATCATAGCCTTTTATGAAAGTAGGAATAATCGGAATTGAGCCTGTTGCGAAGACGAGTTTATCATAGTTGAATTGCTCTCCTGAAGCTGTAGTTAACTGTTTCTCTTTCAGGATTATATCTGTTACGGTATCGACCAATACTTCTCCGCCTGCTGCCACAAATGGAGCCGGTCCCATCATATTTTTGGAGACATCACCTAAATCGTAAAAGATATAAGGGATACCGCATGGGACAAGACCTTTTTCCTCCTCTTTTATCATGAGGAAGGTTTTCTCGGGATTCTGCTTCTTAGCTGTCACTCCGGTTATTATTGCAGAGGGTCCACCACCAATAATAATTACATCATAGTATTTCATAATTTCCACTCCTGTTGTTTTCTTTTCTTATCATTTATTCATTATAAAACCCTTGATATGTCAAGAGAAATCGTTCCGTATTGCCACTATTTAATTTGAGTTTATCACTCTTTTATATTGTTGAGCAATTCCTATCTGCCATGCTGAATCCCGCTTGCAGAAACTCAGTTTTTACATTCTATTAACAGAAACATAATCATGCGTGAACATTTCGGCAGTATTTATCAGAAACTGGAGAAAAAGGACTAATATTGCTCAAGAAGGTATTTATCTCAACAACGCATAACACAGCCTTGCAGCTGATGCGATACATCACCCTCGGAAGTGTTGCGTATTTTGCCGACCTTGGTAGTTTATGGCTTATGACTGAAATGCTCAAATTGCATTATTTGGTCTCAGCGGCTATCTCTTTTATCCTCGGTCAAGTGATTAACTTCCTCATCTCCAGGAAATATGTGTTCCCACCCGGTAAATTAAGGCGTACAATCGAGTTTATTCTCTATCTTTTGATAGGTTGTCTCGGTCTTCTTCTAAACTTGGTATTAATCTGGATTTTCACCGATCACTTTCAGCTTCATTATATGCTGAGTAAAATCTTTAGTAATGTTTTTGTTTTCCTCGCATCATTCTTTGCTCGTAAATTCTTTCTCTTCCATAATAAACTACCCGGAGTAACTCAATGAGTCTGTTTATAATGATATTTTCAGTAATCATTTTATTTTATCTCACCAATTTCTTCAGCTATCAGATACTTAAGAATAAAACTCTGAAAAGCAGAAGATGGGATTTGAATATCTGCTGTGGAAACACTGATGGCGGTGGGGTTAATGCCGATATTGTAAAGCATTCTGAAGTACCTGCTTTTGTCCTGATTAATGACATCACAAACCTGCCTTTCAAGGACAAACAATTCGATTATACTCTCTGCTCCCATACAATTGAGCATGTGGATAATCCGGCAGCCTTTTATAATGAACTATGCCGTGTCAGCAGAAATCTGGTTATTGTTGTGCCACCCCTCTGGGATATAACCGCAGCCTTGAATATTTTTGAGCATAAATGGCTTTTCCTGACCTTGCATCCCAATCACAATGTCTTGCCGTTACATATCAAACTTCCTTTTGCAACTCATTTCCAAAGAATCTGGGGACAGAAGATTAAGGCTTAGCAATCAGGAGCAGAGTGATTTCTACACTTTTATAATCATATTCCCATAAGTATTAGAGTGAGTTTTCCATCATCATTGTGATAATGGAGATTATGGAGCTCAAATATCAAACACCAACATACCACAATATTTCACCACAGGTGTCTGTTTAGCATTTCTTCCCCCTCCCTGTCCCCTTATAATACTCGGGAAAAAACTGGGAAAAACTTATGAACAAAATGTGAATAACTCGGGGCTTTGCCCGAGTGATTCCCGAGAGATTCCCGAGAGATTCCCGTGTGATTCCCGTGAGTTGTAAGGGAGCAGTGAGAGTACAGAATCTGTTAGCATGGGACTAAATATGAACTAATTGAACTTATTGGGAAAAAGTGGGATTTGGTTGGGAATTCAAGAAATTACAGCTTGAAAATGAAACCGATAAGTCCACCGGCAACGATTAGCCAGATAGGGTTGAGCTTGAATTTGAGAAGAAAACCCAGAGCGAGAGTGAAAAGGAGTATAGATTGGGCATTAACCAAAGAATTGCCTGCAAGCAAAACAGCCGCAGAACCTATAAGCCCGATTGTGGCGGGACGAAGGAAAAGGAAAACCTTTTGAACCACATCTGCTTCAGCGAATTTCATCCATAAAACAGCGACGACGGACATAAAGATGAAGGGAGGCAGAATCATCCCTAACGAAGCTGATAAGGCACCCGCTATTCCTCCCATTTTATACCCCACAAATGTGCAGGCATTGATGGCAATGGGACCGGGAGTAATCTGAGAAACAGCGACCATATCAATAAATTCAGGAGCGGATAACCAACCTCTGCCTACAACCTCAGTTCTGATAAGCGGGAGCATGGCGTAGCCGCCTCCGAAGCTGAATAAGCCTATCTTCAAAGAAATGAGAAAAAGCTCTAAATAAATCATTTCCCACTCCTTATAAAATGCAGTGATACTCCTGTTGCAATGCTTCCAAGTATCACATATATGGGAGAAACTTTCAGAATTACAACCAGCATCATGGCTATTCCTCCCACTATATATCCTCGGATTCTGAAGTTTTTACCCATCTTGATAACGGCAGAGGCTATCAGAGCTGTAACGACAGGTCGAATGCCTGCAAATATATGATCTAATGCTTTTTGCCCATAGATGACCGAAAAAAGAGCTGCGACTCCAATCATTATTACTATTGCAGGCAAAACTGCCCCGACAGTAGAACATACTGAACCACGAACCCCGCTCGTCCGATAGCCTGTCAGCACAGCTATATTAACAGCTATCGGACCCGGAGATGATTGAGAGAGTGCAGTGCAATTAAGAAAATCATCTTCACTCAGCCAGCCCTTCTTATCAACCACTTCGTGCTGGATGAGGGGTAACATGGCATATCCACCGCCGATGGTGAAAGCTCCTATACGGAAGAAAGTTGTAAAAAGTTGCAGGTAGATGCTCATAATCCGTTAGACAATTACTCCACCACCAATCAGCAAGTCTCTTCGATAGAAGACGGCAGACTGTCCGGGAGTTACTGATTTCTTAGGCTTGCTCATTGTAATTCGATATCGTTCGCCTTCCTTTATAATAGAGGCAACACCTTCCGGATTGCTGTTATAGCGAATCATAACGGAAATTTCCCTGTAGTCTTGTGGCACACTTCCGAACCAGTTTGTGTTTTCTATGAGAAATTCATCAAGATAGAGAAGCTCAGGATTGTCAGTAACGATAAGTCGATTATGTTCAACATCCATGCTAAGAACATAAAGCGGGTCTGACCATGGGGTGTTTAGTCCTTTGCGTTGCCCGATTGTGTAGTATGGCAATCCGGAATGTTCACCGATAACTTGTCCATTGGGTAAGGTAATATCCCCCTGTTTTATTTCAAGTACCTCTTTTAGGAAGTCCTGATATTTTCCACGGATAAAACAGATTTCCTGACTGTCCTTTTTTGCAGCAACCGGAATACCCGATTCAAGGGCAATCCGCCTGATTTCCTGCTTATTCATAGCTCCAACGGGAAAAACGGTTTTACTTAACTGAAACTGGCTCAGCCCCCAAAGCATATAGGACTGGTCTTTTGCAGAGTCGATTCCTTTTTGAAGGTAATAGGCACCATCCTGAAAAACAATACCGGCATAATGTCCGGTTGCTATTTTATCAGCCCCCAATGCCAGAATAGCATCCAGAAAAGCACCCCATTTGATGGTTGGATTGCATAATGTGCAGGGATTGGGAGTTTTTGCCGAACCATATTCTTTTATAAAGCTCTGCACCACTATCTCGTCAAATTTACTCTTCAAGTCAATTACATGATGCTCAATCCCGAGATAATCGCAGACATTCTTAGCATCGAGAATTGCTTGATTCAGTCCCTCACCTTTCCCAAAACCGAATCGGACATCATCAAACTGACGCATAGTGAAGCCGACAACCTCATGCCCATCTTTCTGTAAGAGCTTGGCTGTCACGGAGCTATCTACTCCTCCACTCATAGCTACTGCAATTCTCATAATATTTCCATTTTATCTTATTCTATTGTCGCTTATCGCTTCGCTTGTGTCCATTCAAATAGATTGAGAAAAGGACGATGTGAAGCTCTGTTGCAAATTTTGCCTTGCCTCGAACTCGCGAAGCTTATATAGGTGCGAGCTAAGTGTTATCTTACGATGAAACTCTCTCGATATCAGCACCAATACCTTGAAGCTTGGTTTCGATATGGTCATAACCTCGGTCTATGTGATAGATTCTGGCAATCTCTGTTTCCCCCTCAGCTGCAAGTCCGGCAAGAACCAGAGCAGCACTTGCCCGTAGGTCTGTAGCCATTACGGGAGCTCCGCTCATCAGTTTTACACCATTAATGAGAGCAACCTTATTCTGAATACGAATATCAGCCTGTAATCGATTTAGCTCAGCAACATGCATAAATCTGTCGGGAAACACTTTATCTTCTATCGAACAGCTCCCCTCTGCCAGACACATATAGGCAAGGAATTGGGCTTGCAGGTCGGTCGGAAAAGCCGGATAAGGGTTTGCAATCATATTGACCGGTTTTATCTTTTGAGCCGGGATTAGGGTTATGGATTTATCCTTTATTTCAAACTTGCATCCTGCTTGCTTCATCTTGTCAATCAAACTCTGTATATGCTCCGGAATGCAGTTTGTAACGGTAATTTTACTCTTTGTAATTGCTCCTGCTAACAGGAAAGTACCTGCTTCAATACGGTCGGGAATCATCTCTGCACCCACAGGGAAAAGTTCGTTAACGCCTTCAATTATCAGATGACTTGTGCCAACTCCGGTTATCTTTGCTCCCATCTTATTCAGGAATTCAGCTGTTGCAGCAACTTCCGGTTCAGCTGCTGCATTAGTAATATTAGTGATACCTTCCGCTTTAACGGCAGCCATCATGGCATTGATGGTTGCTCCGACACTCACATTTTCGAAATGGATGTCTGCTCCGATAAGTTTTTCAGCAGTTGCATGGATATAGCCGTGTTTAATTTCGATAACTGCACCCAGTTTTTCCATTGCCATCAGATGAAGATCAACCGGTCGAGTTCCGATGGCACAACCACCAGGGAAGGAGACTTTTGCTTTTCCGAGCCTTGCCAGTAGTGGACCTAATACCCATACGGAAGCACGCATTTTGCTGACTAATTCGTAAGGAGCTTCCGGGAAACATACATCCTTGGCATCAATTTTAAGGCTTTCCTCAGAATAATCAATTCTTGCTCCGATAACTCTTAAGAGATGTGCCATCGATTTGATGTCGTTAAGACTCGGGACATTGGTCAGAACCGAGCGACCCTCTGCTAAAAGGGTAGCAGCCATGATGGGTAAAACAGCATTTTTTGCACCACTGACGCTGATTTCTCCACTCAATGATTTTCCACCTCTGATGATAAACTTATCCATATAAATTCCTTTCTATAATAGATTGAAAACGCTATTAACTTTTATTCCACTTATTCGAGCATAACGGTCTTTCCCGCATAAATCCTGATAAATATCAATATCCTCAAAACCACAATCTTTCGCAAGCAAAATGAGTGAATTTCCTTGCTCCTCACCAATTTCAAAAAAGATGACGCCCTTGTCTGAGAGATAACTCTCTGCTTTTTCCAGGATCATCCTATAAAAAAACAGCCCATTTTCTCTAGCTAATAATGCTCCCTGGGGTTCGAAGTTTTTCACCTCGGCAGGTAGCTTATCATAATCTTCTGCAGAGATATAGGGCGGATTGGAGACGATCAGATCAAACTCATAATCAGTAACAGGGAAAATATCTGCATGTACAAATTCAATTTCAAGTTTTGTTGCAAGAGCATTCTCTCGGGCAACTTCAAGTGCCGGACCTGATATGTCTGTGGCAATTATCTCAGCCTCCGGGAAGTAACTTTTCAAGGCAATGGCGATAGCACCGCTACCAGTGCCTATCTCAAGAATATGCTTCAGCTTTGGATTATCATGCTTGATGTAATCGACCAACAATTCAGTTTCCGGTCTGGGAATCAGCACATCAGGCGTTACTTTGATAATGAAATCCAGAAATTGTGTGTTCCCGATTATGTATTGAACAGGTTCAAAAGTTGCTCTTCGTGAAATCAGAGCAAAATATTGCTTTAATAAGTTGTCATCTATCGGTTCAAAGCAATATGCGTGTAATTCCAAACGGGGAATTTGCACTAAATGCTCAAGAAGCAACTCCGCTTCCAGAAATGGATTCTCGGTTTCTGCTTCCTGTAAAAGGGATATCCCCTTATTCAAGGCTTCGAGTAAAGTTTGCATACATTAGCATTGTAAAAACAGGATATTCTTGGCAAGATATTTGTTAGTTTCTTTTACGGGAGGTTTTCTTATAGTCCGGGAGAATTAATAAAGGAAAGGTTAGAAATTAATCAAGAGTAGCTGATAATCCTTTAATAAGAAGATTCCTAAGCTCTTGTTGTTTGATGAAATCAAGCTCACCGCTCCATTCATCCATGAAAGTTTTTTTGAATTCTATGGCAACGGCAGTAGCTTTCTCTCCATAAATATGATGAATCCAACGAGAAAAATGTCCCCCCGGGAATTTAATATTGATTCGACAGTCGATAGAACGGTCCTCGAAACTCTGTTTGGTAATACTATCTCTAAGTCCATCTACGAAGGGTAGATTTTCATCAGGCATATTGTTTGTTCCGAGGATTATTTCAGGATTGAATTTTGGGTCATCGAATTCCGCATGGGGACCAAGTCTGTGATGATTATAGGAATGAAGGTCAAGGACAATCAATCTACCGAATTTGGAAAGTAATTCATCGAACTGCATCTTCACTCTTCTATAGAAATCATCGTATTCCAGCAGAGAGTTTGCAATCTCGTTTTCTGTAAGTGGCTTGTCTCTGAGTGTAAGTCCCCAGCAATCCTCAGGATTTTGATAAATAGCACGAGTATGAGGACGGTTAAGGTCAACTTCAAAACGACTGGTCTGCACAATGATTCGATTGGGGCAAAAGGCAGTAAAGAAGCCGGTATATGGGTCTTCTTCTCTCTTTCTGTCGGCATCGGAGAGAATCATTGAATCGGCTATCTCTGGTCTGAGATAATGCCCATGATGTATGGCAGTGCAAACGAGAGGAGTAGAGTAATCGAATATAAAGTCAGCCTTATGCATGGGATTAAACCTCCCAATTCTCAATCATGTTCATCAGTAAGATCATCTGATTGATATAACTCTGGAAGAATTCTACAACCTTCTCTCTCTGTAACCGTTGATTACGCAAGTCAACAGCTTTACGGAAACTGTCTAATACAACTTGAGTA
>JAFGVF010000302.1 GCA_016938155.1 Candidatus Cloacimonadota bacterium | reverse complement strand
TTTTCTAAAAACTTTCCTTAGGGAGAGGAATTTATAATGAATCCAGTGAAAGCTGTGAGACAGCCCCTGTACGCAAACCTACGGTTTGATAAAATTGGGGAAGTCCCCGCTTCTCTATGAACTACCGGGGTTGACTGTCCATCTAACTATTTCAAAGGACAGATACCATTTGAAAGGTTTCTCGTGTGTATGAAAGCAAATCAGGAGAGAACCACTGCAACCCATTTAGGGTTGAGGTTTTTTGGGATTCGTACCCTAGGCTGTAGCCTAGGGCTAGTATTTTGTAGTCCTTTCAGGACAAAACACAATCACTTGGAAGACCTTTGAAATGGTCCATAGACCTTTCAAATGGTTGAAAAAGCCATCGAACCTGAAAAGAAAGTACCTGCTTCACAATGAACCCCCGTGGATGAAAGTCGGTTACGGAAGTCCCTGCTCCACTATGAACTACCGTGATTGAAAGTAGGTTACGGAAGTCCCTGCTCCGCTATGAACTACCGTGGATAACTTTCTTATTCCCGAAGATAATGAAGAGCTGAGCAAAACCGATAAGAATATAGAGCATTACCTGGATATGGGTTACTTTCTCGGATAGGAAGATATATGCCAGAATTCCCGCTATTACGGGCTTTAAAAAGAAGAATGAAGCACCGACACCCGTAGGAAGTTTTTTGAGGGCTGTAAAAAAGAGGAAATAGGCAAATCCGGTAACAAAGATACCGAGATAAAGTAAGAATCCGATGTTCCTGATAGTAGGGGCAAAGCTGATTGTGTTGCCTGAGATAACTGTTCCCAGAAACAGCACGACTGCTCCGATAAAGAAACTCAGGCTATTGAAGACATAAGAACCATGCAATTTCACCTGTCTCTTGGAAAGCACGGTATAGAGAGCAAAAGTGAGGGCAGCCATGAGAGCAAAGCCGATTCCGAGAGCTAAATCTCTTGAGCCGGCAAGCAGTTCCTTTTCTTGTAAGACAATTCCAATCAGGGCAAGAATACTGAAAACCTGTGCAATGATAACTCTCGGAGGCATCTTCTCTTTCAGAATAATGTGGGCAGAAATGGATGTGAAAATGGGATTTATACTGATAATTATAGCAGAAAGAAATGCCTTTCCGTAGTAGATGGAAAGTTGAAGAAGAAACATGCTTACAGCTACATTCAGAATACCGGGGATACCGATTCCGATAAACTCTTTGGATGTTAACTTGATGTGTCGTTTCTTTAATTCACCGATTGCCATTGGAGCCAGAACAACGGCTCCAATGATGAATCGATAAGCTGTGATGGAAGCAGGTGAGATATTAGCCCCGATGAGTTTACCTGTAACTTCCAGCGTGGAGAAGAAGAGGATTGTTATTAAACAAAGTATGTAAGCCATTATGCCTTAACTATGTATTTTTCAAACAATCTCATGTCTTCTTTATTTATCCTAACCTGGAGAAAGACACCGTTATCCCGATACTCTTTCTCTATCAGTTCACATTTTTTATGTGCCAGTGCCTCAACTGCCGAATCTGCATAAGGAATCAGGAGATTGAAGGTTACTGACTGCTTGAGATGCTCCTCGAGAGTAATTTTCAGATAATCCATATTAGTTTTCTGTTTGGCAGAGATATAGATAGCATCAGGATACTTCTTGTGCATCATCTTTATCATTACTTCAGGCAATAAATCAATCTTGTTTAAAACAAGGATTTGAGGGATTTCAGAGGCTCCTATCTCGGCAAGAACTTTGTTAACTTCATTAATCAGTTGCTCATATCTGGTATCAGAAGCATCCACCACATGTATCAGCAGGTCAGCTTCAATCGCCTCTTTTAAAGTTGCCCTGAAACTTGCAACCAGTTGATGAGGCAGATTGGCAATAAACCCGACCGTATCCGTGATGATGACATCTTCCCCATAGCCAAGATTAAGAGCTTTTGAAGTGGAATCAAGAGTAGCAAAAAGCTTGTCTTCTTCCAGAACTCCGGCATCTGTGAGAGAATTGAAGAGAGTGGATTTACCTGCATTAGTATAACCCACCACGCAGGCAAGTTTGTACTTCTCCCTTCGTTTCTTACGCTGAGTATCAAGCTGGATGTTGAGCTTCGAAAGCTGTTCATCAATTGATCTAATCTCTTCCCGAATCTTTCTTTTATCAAGCTCAAGCTGTGTTTCACCAACTCCTCTGGAGGCTCCCTTTGAACCGGAAGCAGAACCCCTGACGCTGTCGAGATGCGTCCAAAGTCTCTTTAATCTGGGTAACTGATAGCGTAATTCAGCAAGCTTAACTTGCAATTTGGCTTCATTTGTATGGGCATGACTGTGGAAGATGTCCAGAATCAACTCAGTTCTGTCGGTTGTTTCCAGTTCATAATCCTTCTTTAAATTACGCCCTTGAGAAGGTGTGAGTTCATTGTCAAATATCAGGATATCTGCCCCAAGCTTTTCCATCTCCTCTTTAAGCATTTCAGCAAAACCGGAACCGATGTAAGTGGCTGCTTTGGGATTTTCCCGCTTTTGAATGAATCTGCCAACAATTTCCACACCCGCAGTATCAGCAAGGCGTTCCAATTCATTCATGGAATCTTCAATATCCTGAAGTTTATCCTTCTGACGGCAAAGACTCACCATGATCGCTTTTATTGTTTCTTTATTTGTAATTTCTATCAATTTCTCTTCGGATGTCATATTTCCTCCATAATCAAATAATTAGTCATTAATTTGTAAATCACCTGTAAGTATCAGGGATGATAGTGTTAATTTGTGCTGTAATTTCAGCGTAACGCAATTGGGGCTAATTAATTAGTTATAGATAATGAACATCTTACTCACCTGTATTATGAAATTAGGTGCATTTATTCAGTCAGCAAAATCCTGTCAATATTTTTCAGTTTAGGAATCTACTCAGGGATAACGATATAAAACAACTTTGAGTCCATCCTGTTAATCAGGAACTTGCTCTCAAATGTCTCTCCAATCTGGATAAAGTCCCTGTCGGGATATGCAGATTGATATATCTTATAACGCTTAGGGCTTATTCCTGAGCTGTCCCAGGCAAGATAAGTGCCTCCATTTGAATTGATGATTTCAGGACTAATCTTTCTTGCAGGATGAAGGTTCGGATTCACTATTTTAAGGGTGTAAGTTAAAGACGGAGCATTAGGTGCATTTGTAGTCAGCAAGAAGTTTTCCTTAATCGGTCTGTTAATGTTTTCATAATGATAAATCTTTACATCTGCTGTACAATCGGGGAACACAACCAGATACTTGGAACCAGACAAATCAGGACAGGAAAAAGGATAATCCAGATTCAATGCATCTTCAATCCTGAAGGCAGAATTCCCGGAATTGGAAACCTGAACCGTATAATAATGTCGTAGCGAGGAAAAGTCGGAGATTGGATATGAATACAACATCTGTGGTTGCTCAGCGATAACATCATGATTAAAATCAGGATCAACATAGATTGTATTACTGGTGGTAACATTGTTATCTTCATCGTACGCCTTCAACCTGAAATAGTTTCTTTGGGTAATTGGGAAATCGACGAAATCTTTGAAAGTGTGATATGGTAACTGCATCAAAGTATCTGTGTAAGTGAAATAGATATTGTTAAACTGCTCATCATTGGAAACCTCAATAACATATCTTACAAAGTTATAATCATCAACCATTGTCCAGTTAAAGCGGTTAATATCTATGTTAAATATCTCATAGTATTCGTGATTAAAATCTGTAAGAATTACATTTGCGGGAGGC
This sequence comes from Candidatus Cloacimonadota bacterium, assembly GCA_016938155.1. Taxonomy (GTDB): domain Bacteria; phylum Cloacimonadota; class Cloacimonadia; order Cloacimonadales; family JAFGVF01; genus Zophobacter. The sequence continues at coordinate 518 of JAFGVF010000302.1, read as the reverse complement.
AAACCACCATCATCAAAAGCGATTGCAGCAGGTAAAACTTCTGCCAGTTTATCCAGCCAGTAACCATAATATGTAATAGCTTTGTCATACCGGTGATTCCAGGCATTCTGATTATCTCCATCTATATAGAACTCTTCATAATCCGGTACACAATTGGGATGTTCATTCATCTCAACAGATAACCAGTATTTTTGTCTGGAGTATCTGTCAGTAGATGCGGTTGTGTAAGTATATTGAAAACTATCATTCCAACCATAGAAATACTGATGGTCGCAAAAGGTAAGAGTTAAAGGTTCTGTGTCATTATAGTAGATATATGCTTCCTCTGAAATCTGCATGATTGAAATATAATCCTCAATTTGTACAGCAAGAGGATTCCCAACGGTATTGGGAGGAAAGATATTCCTTTCACAGCTATTCACTATATCAAGATGCTGGGATGAAAAATCATATATTGGAAGTCCTGTTGGTCTTGCTCTACCGGAGGAAAGAAGTACATCAACAGGCAGGTTGTTATC
>JAFGVF010000301.1 GCA_016938155.1 Candidatus Cloacimonadota bacterium | reverse complement strand
GAAAATCACCTGCACCATAGCGAACAAAATGAGTTTGGGGGCAGAGACAAGGCACTGCCCCTACGATACAATTCCGAGGAAGTCCGTTTTCGCTTCGCTCCGACAAACTCCCTCTTCCCACTTTCATCTTTCATTTTGCATTTTGCATTTCACTGTACTGCGACTCTCCTGAGTTGCTGTGCAAGCAAAGCTTGCAGCTCTTTCATTCTCAATTCTCAACTCTCAATTATCCATTAATCCGTTCTATAAACGCTTCAATTCTCGTGCTAAGCTGTCCGACATCCTCCTGACTGTAATCCGTCACCAGATTCAATACCGGAATACCTTCACTTTCCAGCACTTCTTCAATCCCGTGACTCTCAATGTCATACGGCTGACAGAATTGCAAGGCATAATGGATTACGCCATCAGCATTATACTTTTTATGCATCTCTTTCACATGGTTTTTCCGATCGGGATTCGGAGTAAAGATAGCACAATCAATCTGGAAATATCGCTCAACAATATTATCAAGCAGTTCATCCACACTGCTACCGGTTAAATCTGTTTCATTACGGGTTCCCCTTTCGCCTACGCAAGACTCCTCACCGACAATGGTCGCACCGCTCTGTTCAATTATAAATGGTAACTTCCAGTTCGGTACAGCCATAGGGCAACCGGAAACCAGCAGACGAGGTGTGCCCTTCGGGAATACGCCTTCGCTTCGAGCAATCCGCTCTTCCAGCTCATCACAGATCTTATTAACGGATTCCGTGAATCTGAGCGGATTATCATAGAAATACACCTGATTTATCAGCAGAGCATCCAGACCCGAGATAGGAATCGGGTCTGCTGCTCTGAGTTGAGCAAGACGATGAATCGCCTTACGCTTATTATTAACGATTGAGATAGCCTTTTTCAAGGATTCAACCGTTATCTTTCGGCCTGATTTTTCTTCCAGTGCTTGGATAAACTTCTTGTATTCAGCCCGTAAAAGTGCCTTGCCGGAGTCTGATTTAGTCTGGGGAAGATCCATTACATAGAGCTTTTTCTCTAACTTGCCAAACTCCTCATACGCCTTCTTCTTCCCGTCACAGGTGTTTTCACCCACGATGATATCGGAAGATTCCATATAAGGGCATACTTTGGAAAGCTTGAAGCCGAAGGCTGACTTGATCAGGGAACAGGTATTGCGGGGAAGATATTTCTCTGCCAAATCCATACCGAAATCAGCCCCGGTACAGAGTCCAACTGATATGCCATCAACGGCAAGTATCAGCTCTTCAGGAACAAAAACACAGAATGAACCGACAATAATGCGTCCCTCTGCCTTTGCATCGATCAGTTCTTTGATTCTTAGTCCGTGAACTTCCGACATCACAAAATCGAAATACTGCATTCCTGCAGGACGGTTTTTCTGACTGAGAAAGACTTGTTGATAGCCTTCACCTAAGGCATTTAAAAGGGCATTATGGGCATCAATATCGAGACCGAGGTCTCTCCACATCTCGGTATAATCTGAGGACATCTTTGTCACCTCCATGGTTATTCGCAGCTCCTGCGAAACACCATCGGAAATGACTATTTAACGCAGGGAAGCAGCGTGGTTAATCTTTAAATACAGCCAAACTGGCTGTAAGTTGCTCCGTCATTTTCAATAATAGCGTTTGAACATTGGATGTTCTCCCTGCGTCTTTTTATTTCTCTTCCGAGAATATCTATGCCGATAATCATTTCCTGTTTTTGGAAGTCAATTTTTTTTTGCATGTTAGTTGGTTTTTCTCTGATTCTGCTCAATAACTGCATAACTTCAACTTTCACTCCGAGCCTAACCGTAGGGGTGAATCGCGTTCGTCCCGTCATTTAAGAATTCTCCCCCACAAGCGGAGCTTGCGTACAGCAATCATCTTGATTGCTTCTGAGCTCGCACCATTTCGAGCATAGCGAGTTCGGGGCTATACGAAACCGGTTGGGTACGCTGACATCCTATCAGCATTTTTCTTGTTTGGAGGTGTTGCTTTAGCATCACTTTTTTTAAGAGTACAGCTAAAGCAGTACCTCCCTAATACCCTTCTGAGCTTGCTCCAATACGAGCCTAGCGAGTTCGGGGCAATGCGATATAAGCAAATCATTTCCGAACAGCTCTCTCGAGCTGTATGCAAGTGAGGACACTCGCATTACCTAACTGACTCTAGAAAGTCCGTTCTCGCTTCGTTCTAACAAACTCCCTCTTTGCATTTTCATTCTCCATTCTCAACTTTCAATTATCAATTCAGTTGAATTATCTCATTTCTATCCACCTCCAATATCCACCTCCAATATCCACCTCCAACCACGCCTCTTGAGTAAATCAAGTCAAGACGAGTAGATGACGGGTCGGTAATCCGTAGGCCTCCCGTTGTCCACCCGTTGAAGCCTTCGAGTTATCCACATGTGGTGGATAACTGCATTTTGGGTGAAAAAATTGTCTTGACTATACTTACTAAAGGGGCATACTTGACGCGTTAGTGGTTGAGCTCGCAGGTGATAGCAAAAACCAAGAACTTATAAAACCTGAGAAGGAGGTGCAGAGAAAGGATAGTTAGCGGAGCTTGAGACTCCGATCTTTATATTTCTTCCAAAATAAACAAAAAAAAGGAAGAAAGAAAGATGAAAGTGAATTACATGATACCGGTCAAGGGTCTGTCCGGCAAAAAAGACCTGCTCGTTTACTATGTAGATAAGGAAAGTGGCACCGCCTACTGTAGGGACTATGTCATACCTGAAGAAACAGACAGCAATCGCAATATGGCAAGCCGTTCGGCAAACATCGGTATCTTCTACCACAGTGTTTCCAGCGGATATATCTCCGATTTAAATAACTACTGTGATCGATATGCCCTAATGGTTCGCCGTTCCATCGGTCGATTAAACTCCAACACAGCACTTATCAAGATGCTTTACAACCTCATGCGGGAAGTACCATCAGTTGATCTCTCCACGCTAACACCTGAAG
>JAFGVF010000300.1 GCA_016938155.1 Candidatus Cloacimonadota bacterium | reverse complement strand
GAGAAATCGCATATCGCCAGAGCAGTTCTGGAGGCAACAGCCTACCAATGTCGGGATGTTTTTAAGGCAATGGAAAAGGATGCAGGAATTAAACTTGCAAGTTTGAAGGTTGATGGAGGAATGACCGTGAATAATCTATTGATGCAATTTCAATCGGATGTGCTGGATGTGAAGGTTATCCGTCCGGTAATCAATGAAACGACCTGCTTAGGTGCTGCCTTTGGAGCAGGACTCGCAGTGGGATTCTGGAAGAATCAGGATGAGTTAACGAAAATTTGGAAAGAAGGAAGCAGTTGGCAACCTATGATGTCCACCGAAAAAAGAGAACATCTGACAGCTGGCTGGGAAAAAGCAATCAGGAAAGCAACAAGTATATAGGAGGAACAATGAGTTTATTGAAGCACCACCGCGAGTTTAGTCACATTGGAACAGAAGACATTGGTGTAGTTGTGATACATGGGTTTACCTCGACTACATCGAGTATGCTCTATGTAGCCGAGAAGTTCGCTGAAAAGGGTTATCATGTTGAGATGCCCCCTTTGAGCGGTCACGGAACAGAGTGGGTTGATTTGGAAAAGACTCCCTGGATGTCGTGGATTGAGGATGTGGAAAAGGCAATCGATACATGTTATAAACGTACCAAGAATGTGTATCTGGTGGGGCTTTCCATGGGGGGTACGATTGCTATGAAATGCCTGGAACGCTATCCAAAGGTCAAGGGAGCCTCTCTGATAAACCATGCTTTTGTGTTTACTAATCCCATGATGAAGTGGGTACCTATTCTGAAAGGATTTAAAAGAACCACCAAGGCAATAGCATCAGATATTAAAGACCCTTCGATGAAAGAGATTGCTTATGATAAAACACCTTTAGAAGGAATCGACCAGATGCTGAAACTGATAAAATCCGTGAGAATGGATTGGCACAAACTTACACAACCGGTTATTATATTCAAGTCTAAGGATGATCATGTAATCCCGATTGTGAGTGCAGAATGGACCTATAACAACCTGAATTCCATGACAAAAAAGCTTGTGTGGCTGGATAATTCCTATCATGTAGCGACATTGGACTACGATAAGGACATTATCATCGAAAGCTCTGATGAATTCTTTAAGATGAATCTTGAAAATGAATAAATGGAGGAAAAATGAACATACCGGTTGTCCCAACCATCCCTGAGGGAGTGAAAGTATCCCTCGTACTTGATTTCCAGAAAAATGAATTACCCGATTATCTCACAGATGAGATGAAAAATGAAATGAATCAGGTGGAGTTTAACTTTAAAAAAGGTGAAACATACAGCTATATCCATAAAAACAACGGGGAGAGACACGATACAATCTTTGCCGGGCTCGGAGAACAAGATAAGTTTGAACCTGAAGTTCTGCGAAAGGCAGTGGCAAAAGCAATTCGTAGTGCAGCGGGATTTAAGCCGATTGATGCAGTTTGCATTACCCGTTATCCGGAGCTTGATTCCATGCAGGTACTTGGAAGAATCATCGGTGAGGCTGTTGAGATGGCGATGTATAAGTTCGACCGACTTCTGAGTAAGAAGAATGAATCTAATCTCAAAGAGGTCTATATTCTTGATAATTTCGATATGGAATTGGAGCAGGGAATTGCAGAAGGAATAGCCATTGGAAAGGCTGTTAACTTTGCCCGAGATATGGTGAATGAACCTGCAAATGTGGTTACTCCTACCGAATTGGCAAGAAGGGCTTATGATGCCGGAATTGAGCATGGACTTCATGTTGAAATCCATAATAAAGAGTATATTCAGGCTAATAAGATGGATGCCTATTGGTCCGTAGCGAAAGGTGCTTCAGAAGAACCTAAGTTGATTATCATGCGGTATGAAGGTAATCCTGATTCTGACAGTATATTCGGTCTTGTCGGTAAAGGCTTGACCTATGATAGCGGAGGTTATTGCATTAAAACTGCTGATGGTATGGTGACCATGAAAGCTGATATGGCAGGTTCTGCTGCCGTAATCGGGGCAATGCTGGCAATCAGTGATCTGAAACCGAAGATTAATGTAACGGCAGTTGTCGCAGCTTGTGAGAATATGATTTCAGGAGATGCATATCGCACCGGTGATATCATCGGCTCAATGGCAGGAAAGACTATTGAAGTCTTGAATACTGATGCAGAAGGAAGGCTTACCCTCGTAGATGCCGTACACTACATTATTGAGAAAGAGAAGGTATTCGGATTACTGGATATTGCAACCCTGACCGGTGCTCAGGTTGTTTGTCTCGGAACAACCGCTTCTGCTGTTGTTACCAATGATGAAGCACTATTGGAAGCACTTGAAGCTGCTTCTGAACACACAGGTGAGAAGATTTGGCAGTTACCGAACTTTGAGGAATACAAAGACCTGCTCAAATCCGAGATTGCCGACCTGAAGAATGTCGGTGGTAGAGAAGCAGGAACAATAACTGCCGGGATGTTCATCGAAGAGTTTGTACAAGGCAAACCCTGGTTGCATGTTGATATGGCAGGATTAGCCTTAAGTCCGAAGACAAAAGACTATACACCTTCCGGTGCTACCGGCTGGGGAGTAAGATTGATTACTTCTCTGATAGAGAATTTATCTGAATAGTAAAAAACATATAAGAAAGGGACTGCAGTGCAGTCCCTTTTCAATTTCAAATCTAATGATTCCTATCTGATATTGTTGTTACCTTATAGAACATTGACCTGCTATTGGTTAGATGTACAAAGCTGTTTGTATTGCTAATCCCGATAAGATTATCTGAAGTTGTCGTGAAATCGAGTTGATTGCTTCCGTAGATTAGATATTCGGAGACATTGATTAGAGAACCGGATTCATTTGTAATGACATTACTCCAGGTAATTAATGCACAGTTATCCGAATAGCTGACATTCAAATTCTGAGGAACGGCTGTATTCTCCATGAATTGAAGACGAACATTAATATAGTCTGTATGAATTGTCCCGGAAGGAGGAGAGTAAACATCAAAAGTCTGACTGTTGCTATGTACTTCTATTGAACGGTTCTCAGAATGGGTACTGTAGAAGCATCCTCCCTGACCATCAGAAAGAGGAGTATTATCTTTAATGGCTATGACCAGATTAGAGTTACCGTTATACATAAACATTGTCTGTAATTGTAGCTCAATCCATTCGTCTCCCGGTTCCGTATTACTCAGGTTGACCGTTCCTACATAAGTAAGTTGAGAAGCAGGAATCCAGGAAGCAGGAGTCACAAAATATGACTGCTCTGTATGACCCATATAGATTTCCCATTCTGAGGAATTTGTCAATACACCTTCTCCGTTGTAATGATACCAGACCGACTCAATCATACGGTTCTGACAATTAATCTCTTCAGGATAATAGATACATTGGGAATAGCTGTATTCATATTCAGGGCTTACAGGCAACATGGAATTATCCGAACCGTTTCCTAT
>JAFGVF010000299.1 GCA_016938155.1 Candidatus Cloacimonadota bacterium | reverse complement strand
TATATTCATTTATTTCTTTGATTTCCCTGCATTGTTTCTTTATCTCTGCTAACTCATTTTCTTGCTCGGGTGTCATCTTATCAAGGCTAAAGATATACTCATATTGCTCACTTACCAGGTCTTCCAAGGGTCTGGCATTTCCTGCAAGCATAATGAAACCCTTGAAATCTTCATTTTCAAAGGCAATCTGAGGAAGCATAAAAGCTCCCATACTATGACCAAGGATATACTTAGTGTTATACATACTGCTCTCTTTCATCCATTTCATTGCTGCTTCAAGCTCATCCATGTATTCGTTCCGTGGAGTTATCCTTATGTATCCGGCCATCTTCTCAGGATAGTCATGAGTGCGTTTGTTCCACCTCAGCGTTGCAATCCCCAGATTAGCTAAACCCAAAGCAAGATCACGAAAAGGTTTTCGGAGGATAACAGTTTCATCCATATCATTGGGACCAGAACCGGAAAGCATGATCAGCAATGGATAGTTCTCGTACCCCTTAGGTGTTGTAAGTTTAGCATTAATCGTCATTCCTTCGCAATCAAAAGTAACATCTCTTTCGTTTGCATTATCGGCATTCAGATAATCAGGTAAAGTAGTGTCTGAACCCGGTTTCGGGGTCTTGGAAATTGTGAAGAAAAGACCTGCAACCTTGTTGTTATTATCTATCGTGATCAACATATCCATAACCAATTTTTCAAATTCCAAGGCGTATGTATGTATATGATAACCTTCTACTTCCTCTTTCTTATATTCGATAATGCCTATATATTTTCCCACTTGTTTTGGCAGGGATTCCCATGCTTCTTGAAGTTGGTCGGCGGTTAACGCCTCCTGTACTTCAGGGGAGCTCATCTCATAGCACTGCTTGAACTCGCCTTTCTGTAAATGGTCAAAGTAGCTGTCGGCAATTTTCTTGGTTTCAGCAGAAAACAAGAAACAGGAAACTCCAAGGGCAATGATAAGAATAAGTGTTCTCATTTTTCATCTCCATATTTTTTAAAAATAATAAAGGAATACAAAACAGGGAAAAGGGCACAAATCATGAAGATGATAAAAGCTATCATCGATGTCGATTTGTCGTTCGGGAAAAAGGAAGCAAAGACTACGACTATCCCTCCGAAAACGAAGCTTCTGCCACCAATCCGATGACTTTTTCGCCAATTCTCTTCGGAACTGAGTGTCCAGGGGGTACGGATTCCCGCAAAGAAGTTTTGTGGTATTTTGGGTAAAAGATTACCGATTGCCATGAACATTATCCCGATTATGGCAAGCATATAGTTATTCTTGTCATCCAGAAAGGGATATTTTGCCAAATACATGCTGTAGATATGAATAAGACCGAAGAAAAAGGTTATGATTCCGGCAAACTGAGGCATTATCTTCTCGAATCGCTCTTCCTGTACCTTGTATTTGGGCGAGTAATATGGAAGAAGAAATAGTAAGAGAAAGACAAACAGATTCAATCCGATAAATAACAGTGAACCATTTCCCAAAGGCATCCAACCGTCGATTTCGCCTTTGATGTTCCAATGGGTCGGTATTTTATAGTCCATTCCCAATGAAAGAATGAATCTTGCTGAAACTATCAGCTGAAAAATCAAAACCGTGATGCTTAAATAATACTGCTTTATTCGCTTCATTTATACTTCCTTGGCTGTATTTATTATGTTCATGAAATAAGCAACGATGTCATCGACTACCGTCGTGTTTAAATAATAATATACGAACTGTCCCCTCTTCTCGAAGTAAACCAGGTCGGCATTCCGCAGAACCTTCAAATGATCACTCACCGAGGGCTGAGAAATATCAAACTCCTTGGCTATCTCCCCAACAGTCAGGGCATCGACCTTCTTCAGTAACTGCAAGATCTTCCGCCTGTTCGGGTCGGCTAATGCTTTGAAAACACTATCTTTCGGCATAATCCTCCTTAGGTATATAGGCATTTAACTATATGAGGATATGTTGTCAAGAGAATTTTAAATTCAGGCATCCCACCGCATTTTCTATTGAAGCATCGTAATGAAGGGATAGATTGTTTTTTAATAGTGCAACCCTTCAGGGTTAAGGGATTCTATTATAATCGCCTACCATAGGCGGTTGCCTATGGCTAATATTTTGTAATCCCTTCAGGATTAAAGACATGCTATTATCTCATTTCGTGATTGAAATCACCTGAGAGGATTGATTTCTGTCCTGAAGGGACAGCAAAATAATAGCCTCGGGGCGCATGACCCGGGGTCAGAATCCCCAAAATGCCTTCAACCCTGAAGGGGTTGTACAAGCATAATTAAAGCCTAGCTAATCTTATGATAGAGCGTTACTCATCACTTTCTCAGATTTTCGAGGGGATGCTTATAATTTCAAATGCAAGAAGCAAAATGCAAAATACGGTGAACGAAAGGATTAATCAGTAAACAAAACAGACATAAAAAGGTAATAACAAATATAGAGATATAAAGAAAGCCCGTTAGTCACGGGCTTTCATATATAATTAGTGATTACTTAAGTATTAAATATGTCCCTTCCCCACACCTTTGACCTTACAGCCTAAGGCCTTATAGGCTGCAATAGTGTCATCATTCAGGAGATTGGAGCAATCCACGATGAGAGGTTTCTTTCCGGTTGAGGAAACAACAAATTCCGGTTTTAGTTTGCGATACTGGTCATGTCCAACAGCAAAGACCACAACATCCGCTTCGGGGAGTACAGCGTCGTATTCTCTTTCAACCACGCTTTCTTCAAGTTCAGGCCATGCCTCCACATAGGGGTCGTGAGTTTTAACCAGGGCAAAGTCTTTGCGGAGAAACTCGACCAATGTTTTTGAAGGAGAATGTCTGGTATCGCCCAGATTTTCTAAATAGGAAACGCCCAAAACAGCTACTTTAAGGTTTCGCAGTTCGGGATAAACTTTTTTAATCAGTTCAATTGTGTGCAAGGGCATAGTATCGTTTATATTTACCGATCTGATTGCTACATCCAGTGAGCCTTCCAGCCCAAAGAGAGCACCCATAGCCCAATTAGCAAGTACAGGGTCTTTGGTGAGACAATAGCCACCCACACCCAAACTCGGGCGTAAGAGGTTGTCATGCGTGCCTTTGCGTTTACGGATAGCATCTCTGACCTTAAACAGGTCAACTCCTATCTGTTCGGCAAACTTAGCCCATTCGAGGGTCAGGGCAATGTTCGTGGCACGATAGCTGTTTTCCATCACTTTGCTGAGTTCGGAGGCATTGGTATGGTCAAGCTGTGTAAGAGGATACTGCTCCACATTGAGGACATTGGTGAGGAATTCCCTACAGAGTTCAATGCTTTTCTCATTAACACCTGAGAAAACCCGCCAGAAATCACGGATAGAAGCCACATAGTGTTCGCCCGGCATCACTCTTTCATACGAATGAGCTACCAGAGGTGGATTCTTAACAATATCTATTCCTCTTTTAATAAATTCTTCTTCCAAAATTGGCTTTACTACCTTTTCGCAAGTCCCGGGTGGAACCGTTGTTTCCACCAAAACCAAACAATCAGGACGAATATGACTACCCAGAGTACGGATGCCTTCCCTAAATGCCGACAGATCACAATAGCCCTTCTCAGCCTCACCAAACGCCGGTTTAGTCGCATCCAACTGAATATCAACCACAACTACATCAACTAAAGTATATACGAAGTCCTCGCTGGTGGCACGAAAGTTCTTTTTCTCAACAACACAACGGTGAAAAATCTGAGGGACTTCTTCATCCGATGAACTAACCGGCGGAACACCGGTATTTATCATAGGTACCTTCCAGTAAGAACGAGCAGAAGCTCTCTGGTGACCGTGGACATAATAAACAGGTTTTCCGTTTGAATCCTCGGCATCAGCTACGACAGTCGCCATTACGCAACCGACAAATCCCAAGCCTTGTACCGCAACAATTTTGCGTCCTAAGGCTCTTTGTTCTTTAGTGATTTGCTCTAAAATCAGCCGTTCTTTTTCGTTCTCTTCTGCTGTTGGTAAAGGATACTCCTTACCGTCAGGGGCAATGGAAGTCTTTAACATACTCTGCTACTCCTTTTTATAGTTGAATATCGGTTATTATTTATAAATGCCCATAAAGAGTCAAGATTTTATCTATAAATGCAATATTTTTGATAAGATGAAAAGGTAATCTCTGCTTATTCACTCAAGCAATTCCAGCAAACTTCAGGCATAGTTCCCGTACAGTTCCTGTACACTTCCTGTACTGCAGTACAGGAAGTGTACAGGAACTGTGCTAATTATGTGGTTTTATTCTGCCCGAATTGCCTGAGTGAGTAAAGGGAGAAAAGGAAAATTTCTAATAGAAAAATCGGATTTACCTAAGTAGAAACCCTGTTTTTCTGAGCGTAATATTATAGATGAAGTGGAATGAATAACGATGAATCGCATCCTGTTAAGCTTTGGAGGGAAAAACATGGTAGCATGTATATTTGCGTTAAAAAATAT
>JAFGVF010000298.1 GCA_016938155.1 Candidatus Cloacimonadota bacterium | reverse complement strand
TGAGCAATTTCTCCAATTATTGTTGTACTTAATTCATCACTGCTGAGACTAAACTGTGGTGGTGTTAAAACTGTTGCTGAAACAGGAATATTTACAAGTTCCTGCCCTACAGAATTGGTATTAAAGCTTAGGGTATAGTTAAATTCTCCAAGTTCTGTAGGAGTGTACATTAAATTTAAAGTCTCTGAAAATCCCGGTTCTACTGCATATCCGGTCGCTGATAGCTCAATATCATCCGAATCTATGGATATATTGGATATATTCAATATCCCAAAACCCTCATTAGTAACAATGATATGAGCGAGAGAGGTTTGATATAACATCAATGTACCATATTCAATTGTTTCCGGAGTATAGCTAAGTACAGGTTCAATTACTCCTTCAAACTCATACATTCCCATATCGGGAGCAGTTCCGCTGTATTCTTCCGGTTGCAAATCAACAAATATTGTTCCTCCATTCTCAAAATACGCAGTTCCAGCATTTATACAGGGAGAGTTATATGAGAGTGTATAATCGCCAATCATGGGATCAACAAACAACGGGTCATCGCTGATAACAGAGGCATCAATAAACACCGTTGAGCCGTTATCATTTTCGATGGCTTGTGGAGTATTTATAATTCTGGAATAATAGAAATTAAGGTTACTTGCACTTCCTGTAAACCCTATTTCGGATGGTCCTTGAGATTGGAATATCGTATTGATGAAGTATGCTTCTGTTGCTCCATTTACATACATAGAGTTGCCACCCATTGTTGAACCGTTATCTGCAAGAGTGCAGAAAGTGGTAGAAAACTCATTATCTCCTTGCAGGTATATAGCACCACCGCGTCCGGAATTGTTATAATCAATAAGGCAGCGATCAAGCTTCATCTCACCGTAATATAAAAATAGAGCTCCTCCTGCATTAGAAGCATTGTTAAAATCAAATTGGCAGTTTGTGAGGAAAACATAGGAATTGAGTGATTCCAAACCACCGGCTCTATTAGTAGTACTATTCGAAGCTATTAGCATATTGTTTGCTTCAATTGAAGCTCCACCGGTAACACTTACTCCCCCTCCATTCTGAGCCTGATTATTGTCTATAGTCAAATCATGAAGAATTGGGGCAGCTATCCCATCGACCTTTATTCCACCCCCATCTTCTGTCGCTTGATTATCACTAATTGTACAATGATTTATGGAAGGACTGGAATCCTGACAGTATATTCCACCTCCATCGACAGCATATCCATTGGTAACAGTAAAGCCTGTTAAAATTGAAGCATTAGTTTCTCCAGATGAGAAGTTTACGCAGTGACCTATATCATTACCGTTAATAATTGTTGTTTCTATATAGAGACTATCACCGTTTGTATGGAACAGTGAAGCAACGGTAATTGCCTTTCCGCTGAAATCTATATTCTCATAATATGTCCCGGGTTGAACCAGAACGGTCTCTCCATCAATAGATGCATCAATAGCTGTCTGAATTGTACTAAACTCATCTGGAACACTAAGTTGGTCACTCACAATTCGAGTAGTAAACTCCCAAATAGGACAATTTACAGCATTTCCATTTGCGTTGTATGGTGTGATTTGCCAAAAATAGTTAGTAGAATTCATAAGATTATTATATTGATAAGAAGTTACATTACCTAAATCAATCATATCTAAAACATTAGTTGGAGGTGTATCTGTTCCTAAAGAGAGGTAATAACCCTCAGCACCTGTAGCCTGACTCCAATTCAATTCATCTGTAACTCTGACACCGACAGAGGTTGATAAGGGATTTAACAGCGATGAAACATTAGGAACTGAGACATAATCTTCAAACAGTAATCTAACATTTGGTATAACTGAAAGAATAGCTGATGCAGTTGGTGGAGCAATAGGATTTGGATTTATGCTATCATTATAATAGTAAATACTTCTATTTTCAGCTACTGCTGAACAGTAAAAATCTTCGTTTCCGGTAGAGGTGTAACCACCTTGATTTTCTTCAACAGCAATAACTAAATTATCTACATTGTTATATGCAAAGGAAGTTGTTAAATCAAACTCTATCCATCCATCACTCTGAATTGTGGGTAGTGGTCCATTATAAACTTCAATAAACTGAGTTATCGGTATCCAATCTAAAGTTGATTCAAAGGAGGTTTTTTGAGTCTCAGCCAAGTAGATTACCCAGGAATTACAGCTGTTTAAATTTGCATAATTATTATAATGATAGGAGATATTTTCTATTTGACCGCTAATAATATTGATTTCTGATTGTAGATATATTGATTGAGAATAAGAATAACCATAATAGGGTTCAATTGGTAAACTCTGATTTAATAAGATATCGTTACCTATCTCAATTAATCCTGCAGGTATAGTCGAGAATGACCATATGGGACACTCTTCAGCATTACCGACAGAATTGTAAGGTATCACCTGCCAAAAGTAAGTGGACTCAGGCATTAAGGAAGTATAATCATATATAAGAACATTTCCAAGATTAAAGTTGTTAAGTACATTCGTTGGCGGATAATCAGTACCAAGGGATAAATAATAGCCGTCCGTATTATAAACACTGTCCCATTCTAATTGACCATCTAATGGAATGTTAAGAGCGTTATCCTGAGGATTAACTAAAACTGTTGGAGACGGTAGTATTCCCAATTCATATATAGATACATCATCAAGGCAAATATCTCCATAAAAGCTTGATGATTCCATGCCACGGAAATCAAGTGAGATTTGCATTCCACTATATGAAGTTAAGTCAACATTATATGTCTCCCATGAATTTGCTCCATCGGAATCAGTTACTATTGCGATAGATGAGTCTATTCCATAAGGAGTGATAACATCAATATGTAATGAAGAAGTGTTGGAGGAATCTCCAATCCAGTATTTAAAAGTTAAGGTTGGACGGATTAATGTGTTTAAATCAAAAGGAGGAGTATAAAGATGAGCAGGCACGGTATCCGGGGATGAATCGTCGATAACTAACATATACCCACCGTTACCTGTTGCTTCTGCAGTAGCTCCATGACCTCCTATCTCATAGTTTGCTAATTCCCAGCTATCGCTAGAAACTATGGGATCAATAATCCATCCTAATGGTAAGATACTTGTGTCAAATGTCTCATTGTAAGGAAAATCATTAATTGTAACATCTATTCCCGTACCTTGAATGGGTAAATAATGAGTTTCCCTTGATATATTGTCCGTTATAATAATATTGTCTGTTATGGTTCCTTCAATCATGGAATTGAAACTAACTTCAAAGCTCGCAGATATCGATGTCTCGAGTGTTATCGGGTAACTATTCATATCGTTTAGTGTAAAATTGCTGCCAGTTTCAAGTGAGATTGGATTAGCAATAATCAACTCACTTCCTCCATGATTGGTAATTGTGAATGTTTCGGGATTACTGCTGAATCCGGTAAAAACTGTTCCAAAATCAAACGAAGAAGGGGTGCAATAGAAAAAAGGTTCTTCCGAAATAGCCAAAAACTCTAATTGTACATTTGCATAAGCAGCCCTGAGTATTCCATTGGGAGGAGAGTTGGGATTGGGATTTGTGCTGTCGTTGTGATACTCCAAGCCTCTGTAGTTCGGTGTGCCAGTGCAAAAAAACTCATCACTACTTCCATCCCATCCTCCTTGATTATCTTCAACTGCTATTACAAGATTATCTATGTGGTTATAAGCAAATGGGGTATCTAAAACAAATTCAATCCATTCATCGTCAGTTGGATAGGGATCAAGGATATAGGTACCGACTAATGTTAGGTTCGAAACGGGAACCCAGCTATTATTAGCTGAAAATGAGCTCATAGTAGTATGCCCCATATAAATAACCCATTGAGTAGATGCACTTAAATCGGTTCCTCCGTTATAGTGATACCAAATTCTGCTGATAGTCCCTGAAGATACTGTCATTTCACTTTGAAGGTAAATACATTGAGAGTAACTATACCCATAATAAGGTTCAATTGGCAGAGACATGTTTGTTGTTGTTCCGGTTCCAAGGGTTATAATAGTCGAGTTATTGGTCTGGAGAATAGCCCTAATGTTAAAATTTTCATCTAAAGACGCATTTAAATCTATCAGATTTGACCAAGTGCTGTTCCAGTATATTTTCGCTCCCTTATCTGCAATTACAGGACCTGAATCGGCACCTGCGGGATAACCTGATTCAGCAACAATTTCATATCCTACCCAATAGTCACTGCTAGAATCTATTGTTATTGGATTTGTCAATGTAATATCATTCCAGGAGTTAGGAGAAAAAGATAGTACTATCTGGTCAACAAGAAGAGATCCGGGAGTTGTTTCGTTTAAACCTTCAAACACCTTTAGTGTAATTGATGTAGCATCGTCAAGGATATAGAACTGAATCCTCTCTAAGATTGCCCCGTTATAACTCACCAATTCTTCCGGTGTATATCTAGCACAGACAGTATATGTTGATGCTGCACCAGAACCTACTCCTGAATTATTGTCTCCATCATAATGAAGAATATGCTCATCCCTATTGTTTGCCGGTGAAGTACTACCATTTGTGTGAATTGAGCTAATAAGCTGATTGTCAAAGAAAGTTTTGTTTATCCTAACAGATAAGCAATGAAATGCAAATCCTAAAATTAAAGTACATAGAATAATTCGCTTCATTTTTAATTACCCCTTTTTTATATAAAAAGTACCTTGTATCAATTACCCGAACTCAAAATGAAACTCCCTAAATGAATATTTCCACTTCAATTATCAACAACCTTTGATTAGGTGTCAAGCTATTAATTGATTCTATTTGTTAAATGAATCGTGAATGAAATATTTCTTTTTGCTTCATGTATTGATTGTGTTGCAATATTTTACGGATACAGATATCAATAATAATTAACTGAGGTTCATTGATGTATCTTCAACTAAAAGCTTTAGTTATAGCTACAATTTAATCAAAACAAGTTCACATGTAGATTCTATCTCAATCCTTGTTTTGTGTCGCCTCAATATTCGAAAGAACACTTTAGTAGTAATGTTCTCCAATATTCGTTTCAGTTACCTTCCAGTAGTTTTTCTATATGGTTCTATAATCAATCCCTAATGTGTGACTTGCCAAGTGACCAGCCTTCAAGCCAAACATTCCATTACAATTACAATTTCTTTTTTCTTTTCTTTTTTCTTCTTACAATTTCTTTTTCTTTTCCATCTCTTTTCCGTTTCACTGCTCTGCTTTCAAACGGTGGAATTTCGTTAGAATCTCCCTAGAGCCTCCCTAGACCCTCCCTGGGATAGGCTAAAGTTATCCACAATTTGTTCATA
>JAFGVF010000297.1 GCA_016938155.1 Candidatus Cloacimonadota bacterium | reverse complement strand
TGGAGAAGCTATTATAGTGGAACTCAGTAGGTCATCCGCTATCCCGTTGGCTGCTTTACCAATCATATTTGCAGTTGCAGGTACAATAGCAATCAAATCTGCCCATCCTGCCCAATTAACATGGGCTATCGGCTCGTTTAGCTGAAACTCTTCAGTTAACACCGGATTTCCTGTTATTGCTGCAAAATTTATAGCTCCTACAAACTCCTGGGCATGCCGGGTAAGAATAGTTCTCACAACTGCTCCCGCTTTTGTGAGCCTACTTGCAAGCTCTATGGCTTTGTAAGCCGAAATCCCTCCGCAAACTCCCAGTAATATCTTCTTATTTTTAAGCATATCCACCTGCTTTGATTTCTTTTGATAAAGATTATTTCGATAGGGTGAAGTGTCAATTTAATTCCGTTTTATCCGATTGTATTCCGTACAGGAGCTCGCACCAATACGAGCTTGCGAGTTCGGGGCTATGCGAAAGAAATCCTCCTGCTCTTTGAACAGCTCTCCGAGCTGTAAGCAAGTGAGGACACTTGCATTACATACAAAAAGGGACGCCATTTCAGCGTCCCTTTTACAAGAATACTCTATCTCTTTACTGAGTATCAAGCTCAGCAAATACGCTCTTTATTATGCGGATACAATCATCCAATTCATCTTTAGTGATTACCAGAGGTGGAGCGAAGCGGATAATGTGACGATGTGTCGGCTTACAAAGCAGACCTTTTTCTTTTAACATCACGCATACATCCCATGCTTCAACATTACCTTTAGGTTCCACGATGATGGCATTAAGAAGTCCGCGACCGCGAATCTTGGTAAGTCTGGGACTCTTTATTGTAGCAAGCTGCTCTCGGAAGTAATTACCAAGCTCAAAAGCTCTCTCAACAAGGTTCTCTTCTTTCACAACTTGCAGAGCAGCTTTAGCAACTGCACAGGCAAGCGGGAAACCACCGAAGGTTGAGCCATGTTCACCGGGTTTTATTGTTAACATTATGTAATCATCTGCAAGAACTGCAGATACAGGTAAAACTCCACCGGACAGGGCTTTCCCGAGGATAAGAATGTCTGGTCTGACATTATCATACATCGAGGCAATCAATCTGCCTGTACGGGCAATACCGGTTTGAACTTCATCTGAAACAAAGAGAACATTGTGAGCTTTACAAAGGTCATAACATTTCTTTAAATATCCCTCATCAGGAACAAACACACCGGCTTCACCTTGAATTGGTTCAACGATAAAGGCAGCAACTTTGTCGCCTTTTTCTTCCAGTACTTTCTGCAATGCTTCCGGGCTGTTATAATCAATAACTTCAATTCCGGGTACATAAGGTCCATAGCCACCGTAAGAATCAGGGTCATCCGATGCGGAGATTATGGCAATAGTACGACCGTGGAAGTTACCGTGGGCAAAGATCAGGATTGCCTCATTTTCAGGAATACCTTTAACCTTATAGCCCCATTTTCTGGAAAGCTTCATCGCAGTCTCGACTGCTTCTGCTCCACTATTCATTGCAAGCACTTTCTCATATCCGAAATACTCGGTAATGTACTTTTCAAAGTCACCAAGTTTGTTATTAAAGAATGCGCGTGATGTCAAAGTAAGCTCTTTTGCTTGCTCGATCAAAGCATTAATAATCTTCGGATGGCAGTGTCCCTGATTCACGGCAGAGTAAGCAGAAAGAAAGTCATAGTACTTTTTGCCTTCGGGATCCCAAACGAATGCACCCTCGCCCTTAGCGATTACTACAGGTAGTGGATGATAGTTGTGAGCTCCGTATTTTTCCTCGAGTTCCATTGATTCTTTGGAACTGATTTTCCCGTAAACAAGCTTTTCAGCCATTTTTTCCTCCAATGTAATTTAACTGTCTTGGGTCTTGATGCCGTAATAGGTTTAAATGTCAACCTTTTTCGCTTTTTCTTGAGCCAGCTTGTCTGTTCATTATTGAATCTAAACATCTTATTGTGAACCGACTATCGTTTTCCCAATGATTGACTATCGAATGGTTATAAATGCTAACATCAAGCTATGGAATTAGTATCCATTTCTTTATATATAGTGAAGAATTTATCTTCGATCCCCATCTCATAATGTTTGAATTTATAATTCCGCCCCTCAAGTCTTCCTGACAGGGCAAAATTAATATCCAATTTTTCCTTTTCTCTCGTAAATCTCCCGTGAGCAACAACCACCCGTTAAGGATATATGACGCACATAAACTCTACTTAATTCTCACATCCAAAGTTGGTTTCAAGTGGGTGTTAAGTGGGAAATAAGTGAATATTATGCCCATATTGCTTTAGGGAGATTCATGGAATTGGAAAGATAGATTGGTCTTATTGGTTTTCTTAAGACATTAAATCAGTGTTCTTTTTCATGGACTTGCATATCTCAACGAACGGGAATCACGCGGGAATTACACGGGAATCTCTCGGGAATCTCTCGGGCAAACCCCCGAGTTATTCACATTTTGTTCATAACTATTTGCCTATTTATTCCCGAGTATTGTGACACTGCACAACTCGGGAGAGCTTTTCAGATTTTTAATGCAATTGTCCTTAAATGCGATGTGATTGTTCTACCCATATAGGGATAAGAGAATCTCTTAGTGGGAATTATTACAGATTATTCGACCAATGGCGATACCCGTATTGGCTGGTTTCGTTCAGGATGATGAAAAAGGGAGGTCTGCAAAGAAGTCCCATAAAAACAAGTTTTTCATTGACGGAAAAATCGCAATAGTGAAACTTCAAACGAGGTTAACCTAATGATTCATACAATACTGAAAAATAAGAAAGTAGTACTCGCATCCGCTTCGCCACGCAGGAAGCAAATTTTTGATTTCTTTGGGGTAAAAGCCCTACAATATCCAGCGAATATTGATGAACCCTTACTCGAACTTCCACCCTATAAACTGGTGCAGGAATTAGCTTTAATGAAAGCGAGTCATGTTGCCTCAAGAGTAGATAGCGGTTGTTTGATAATCGGAGCCGATACGATAGTT